>JALQVK010000138.1 GCA_023260375.1 Rhodoluna sp.
TAGCCATATAAAGCGTGACCGGTTTCAAAACTAAATTGTCCAGTTGGGCTAATTGTTGTTTGAATTCCAGCTTTTGGAGCAATATAGTTAGGTCTATTTGCTCCCGCAGGGACAAGAGCGCCACCTTCACCAACAACGGTAGGTGCAATGTAATTTTGTTTATCTGAAAGCTGGACAAGATCTGGGACATTTTTTGGAAATCGCTAAACAGCAGGTTGGTCATTTAGCTTACGTTTGCACCGCTGCTGAATTGGTGAAAACTGGTTGGCTGGTGAATTTCTCGCAAGCTACTTCGAACCTGTTACCAGATTTATTTGTTATTTGGAAAGAGGACATGGTCGGTTATGACCGACGCTTTTCCAAGCCCCATCATTTGGAATTAATAGGGCAGCATGGAGCGATTTCTGACCGTGAAACCAGAATTCCACTAATCAAACTTGGCGCTTATTAGAAAGCTTCACCATCGTCTGACTGGGTTCCTCGAACGATTTGATCCCAAGAAGGCATTGGTGCACGTGATTTTTTAGTTTCGGTAGCCGGCTTTTCCTCGGTTACTGATTCGACGGTAAGCTCCGGCTGGTCTAAATCTTCGATAACGTCAATTTGGCTTTCTTCACCAATGTCCCCTGGAATTGGTTCAATTGCCTGGGTGATTTGAATAACTTCGGCAACGTGAACAGGCTCCGGTTCAGGCTCTATTTGTTCTTCGAGGTCAATTATTGGCGCTGGCTCCGCATTATCCGGAACTACCTCAACTTTGGTTCTACGACTTCTGAATGCTTCCAAGCTGTCGGCGGTTACAACTGGCTCGTTAGAACCTGATGCAGAAGGGTGTTCTGCGGAGGTAGCCCTAATCGAACTGCGTAACGGCGAATCAATAGTTGAACCAGGTTTTGAAAGCGACTGTGCGTTAGTGGTTTCTGGAGTCAACTGATATCGACGTGGATCAAAAGTCCATGTGGCCGATCCCTTGGAATCGTTCAGTAAATAACTAACCGAAATCTCCCAGATCGAGTTCTCAGACCTTTTTGCTGACCAATTTATGTGGGTAGCCCCGGCGTCCAAAAGGTTTTCGTTGACTACTTCTCCAAAAGCTTTCTTTTCAACTTCGTTGAACCGATCAGCTGGCAGTTCAACCCGAATACTTAGGGCTAAATCAACCATGTGTTGAAGCTCTTCAAGGACTGGGTGTGCGAATCTCTCAACTAATGAAAGGCTTGTTCCGCTTCTCTCCGAAATTTCGGTGATTGATTCCCCTGCGCGAATAGCATCCTGGATTTGTCTAGGAGAAAGCGGCTCACCGCTTTTGTCGGGAACTCGGTGCTCCCGAATGGTTCTAACCAGAGTTTCATCGACGATAACCGAGAACTGTTCGCCGTCTTCACTGATCAGAAGCAACGTGTTGTCTTCACGTCCAATTGGATTTAACTCGCGCATAAAACCCTCCTGCGAGAAGTTTGCCACCTGTTTGTTTGTTTACTCCGCATTGGAAGAGGTGGAATAAAGAACTTTTTTTGAGAGTTTAGGCGTTTTGCGTTTGCGAAATCGTCAAACTTGTTGGACACTAAACGCGCCTAAAGAAAAGTTGATCCACGAAGGGTAGGCAAATGGCCACCGATTACGATGCACCTCGCAAGAATGACGATGATGCAGAGTCCCTCGATGCACTCAAGGAGAGCCAGAGCGATAAGTCAACCCAGGCCACGCTGCCGGTTGAAATTGAAGACCTCGGTGGTATCGATCCAGACAAGCAAGCTCTTGAAGACGTAGTTGTAATGCCTCCGCAGAGCGATGAATTCACTTGCATGGACTGCTTTATCGTGAAGCATCGTTCGCAAATGTCGAAAGTTAAGAAAAAGGCCAAGATTGATGGCCCATTCTGTACTGAGTGCGCCGACTAAATATTGGAGTTTAGAAGTTTGGTAAGAACTTCAGGTCTTCGAGTACTCACCAACCAGTAAGGCGTTGGATCTTCTGGGTCCTGAATCTGAATCTTGACTAAACCTTTTACGCTGGCTTGAATACTTAGCCAAGCTCGAGCATCAAGTTGCGGTCCCATTTCACGGAAAATTTCTTCCTTTGGAACTACTTCTGCTTTTCCCAAAAATTTTGTTTCAATGGTTGCGCCCTTAGCCGTTAGCACTTTTTCATCGACGGTGATCACAGGTGAAGAATTGACAATCACGGCTATAAAAGCGAGAGTGCATAAACTTGCCACTGGCAAGGCAAGCGTCGCATCGATTGGCAACATGACAGCAAAAACGCTAGGGAATAGCAGTAAAGGCAAAAGCAAATTTGCGACGCTCGGCAAGACTCGTTCACGGTAAACAATCACAGTTTTAGACTACGCTCTAACCATGACCGAATCAGTATCAGTGCTAATTGTTGCCGAGCCAGAACTTATGCCAGCCTATGCACAGCCAGGAGATGCCGGCTGCGACCTTCGCTCTTCCGAGGAAACCGTGGTCCCTGCACGCGGTCGTAAATTGATTAAAACTGGAGTATCGATCGCGCTTCCAGAAGGATTTGTGGGTTTAGTTCACCCTCGTTCTGGCTTAGCTGCCAAACATGGAATCACAGTGTTGAACACTCCTGGCACCATCGATGCCGGTTATCGAGGAGAAATCATGGTGACGTTGTACAACAGCACAGATTCCGATTTTCCAGTCGCACGCCTAGATCGAATTGCTCAACTGGTCATTCAGGAATTTTCTAAAGCCAATTTCATTCAGGTTGAGACTTTGCCAGAATCCCATCGAGGAGAAGCGGGTTTCGGCTCTACTGGAGTTAAGTAATGTCCGATCTTCAGGTAAATGATTTAACAGGCCCACACGACGCTTCCGCTGTCACTTCGACCTTGGGTTATCTCTCGTTCGGAAGTATTCTGATGCCAACTATCGAAGGCGTAGCTGTTCGGGTTGAGGTAGATGAGGCGACCAATGCAATTGTTGCGGTGAGCTTCGAACATCAAGGTTCGGTGCTGCAAGTTTCGGTATTCTCTGCCGCAAAAAGTGAAGAACTTTGGCCGGAAATCTACGGCCAACTTCTTGAGACAATCTCTGCAAGTGGTGGTTCAGTGAAAGAGACCATTGGCGGCTTTGGCAAACAACTCGATGCAGTAGTTGTCGCAGGTGATACCAAACGTGAAGTGCGTTTCATTGGTTTTGATGGGCCACGTTGGTTCCTAAGAGGGGCCATATCGGGCCTCGCTTTTACCGACGTGAATGCTGCTTTGAACATGGAAGACATTTTTCGGTCGCTTGTGATTGATAGAGGTACCTTGCCTCTTCCTCCTCGCGAACCACTGCCGCTGAGGGTTCCTGAAGGTAACTTCGTTCCTCCCAAGTTTGGGATCTAATTGACCGAGGAAAAAGCTGAGAATTCTGCTTCACCAGATCTTCTAGCAACGCTCGGCGGACCACTAGGGATTTTAGAATCTTTGGTTCCGGGAACCATTTACGTCACGATTTTCAGTCTGACTCTCAACGTGCTGCTGGCAGCCTCCATTGCTGGATCGGTGGCCGTGGTGTTTGCAGTTCTTCAAATTATCCGCAAGCGACCATTAACTCAGGTGTTTGCTGGACTGGTCGGGCTAGGCATCTCCATTTACCTCCCACTCAGAGATGGTTTGAACAACACTCACGCTGCCGATTATTTTGTTCCGGGGTTATTCACCAATGTCGCATACGCAGCAGCTTTTGGTATCTCATTACTGGTTAGAAAGCCGCTGGCAGCCATTGCCTTAGGGTTTCTCAGCGCCAGAGCCAAGGCCTGGATGACAGATCGTTCAACCTATCGAAGGTTTTATTGGATAACGGTCATGTGGCTTGCCATGTTCGTGATTCGACTTGCCATTGAGGTGCCACTTTACCTAGCAAATCAGGTGCCAGCACTAGGTGTCGCCAAGTTGGTACTTGGGACCCCTTTCTACGCTCTAGTGGTTTGGTTTAGCTGGCTGATGGCAAGGGTAACCCTGTCAAACCCTAAGTAATGGTAGTTTTTATCGTGAATGGGTTGTTTTAGTAGGAGTAAGTATGTCCAAGGTAAATAGTTTTCAAGCTGCCGACAAGTTGAAAGTTGGCGACAAGGAATATCGTTATTTCCGCCTTGACAAATTGAATGCTCCAAAGCTCCCTTACAGCCTCAAGATTTTGCTTGAGAACCTTCTTCGCACCGAAGATGGGGCCAACGTAACTGCAGAACAAATCAAGGCACTGGCTAATTGGGATCCAACCGCTGAGCCAGACACCGAAATCCAGTTCACCCCAGCTCGTGTAATCATGCAGGACTTCACCGGTGTACCTTGCATCGTCGACCTTGCCACCATGCGTGAAGCCGTTACCGCACTTGGCGGAGACCCAACCAAAATCAACCCACTTGCACCGGCTGAAATGGTGATCGACCACTCGGTAATCATCGATGTCGCTGGTTCTCCAGAGGCATTCGAAAAAAACGTTGAGTTGGAATACCAACGCAACGGTGAGCGCTACCAGTTCCTTCGCTGGGGTCAGACCGCATTCGACAACTTCAAGGTTGTTCCTCCTGGTACCGGAATCGTGCATCAGGTCAACATTGAATACCTTGCTCGCACTGTGATGGCTCGAGACGTAAATGGTGAATTGCAGGCTTACCCAGACAGCTGTGTTGGCACCGACTCGCACACCACCATGGTGAATGGTCTTGGCGTCCTAGGTTGGGGTGTTGGTGGAATTGAAGCCGAAGCTGCCATGCTTGGCCAGCCAGTTTCCATGTTGATACCTCGTGTTGTTGGTTTCAAGTTGACCGGCTCAATCCCGACCGGTGTTACCGCTACCGACGTGGTTTTGACCATCACCGAGCAGCTTCGTAAGCACGGAGTTGTTGGCAAGTTTGTTGAGTTCTACGGCGCCGGAGTTTCTTCGGTTCCACTAGCAAACCGCGCAACCATTGGAAACATGAGCCCTGAATTTGGTTCAACCGTTGCCATTTTCCCAATCGATGACGTAACCCTTGATTACCTGCGTATCACCGGTCGCACCGAAGAAGAAGTTGCCCTGGTTGAGGCTTACACCAAGGCTCAGGGACTGTGGCACGACCCAAGCATTGAGCCGGTTTACAGCGAATACCTTGAGCTAGACCTCAGCACAGTAAAGACCTCTATCGCAGGCCCTAAGCGTCCTCAAGACCGCATCGAACTTGCCAAGGCAAAGGCTGCCTTCAACGAGGTTCTGCCTAGCTACACCAGCCAGGTTTCAAAGCCAAGCACTGTTGAGGGCAAGGACTACACGATCGACAACGGTTACGTGACCATTGCCTCGATCACCTCTTGCACCAACACTTCAAACCCTTCGGTCATGCTTGCTGCCGGTTTGGTAGCTCGCAACGCTGTAGCTAAGGGTCTAAAGGCTAAGCCTTGGGTCAAGACCTCGCTTGCTCCAGGCTCAAAGGTTGTAACCGACTACTACGAGAAGGCCGGTCTAACCGACGACCTCGATGCACTCGGCTTCAACTTGGTTGGTTACGGCTGTGCCACCTGTATCGGTAACTCAGGTCCGCTAGATGAGCACATTTCGTCGTCCATTCAGACCAACGACCTAGCCGTTACCGCTGTACTTTCGGGTAACCGTAACTTCGAAGGTCGCATTAGCCCAGACGTGAAGATGAACTACCTAGCTTCACCTCCGCTAGTAATCGCCTACGCGCTTGCTGGAACCATGAACTTTGACTTCGAGTCAGATGCTCTTGGTCAGGACAAAGATGGCAACGACGTCTTCCTGAAGGATATCTGGCCTTCGGCTGAAGAAGTTCAGCAGACCATCGACTCTTCGATCAACTCGTCGATGTTTAAAAACCAGTATGGAAGCGTGTTTGAAGGCGACGCTCGCTGGAAAGGTCTACCAACTCCAACCGGTGCAACCTTCGCATGGGACGCCAAGTCAACCTATGTTCAGAAGGCTCCATACTTCGACGGTATGACCATGACTCCAGACCCAGTCAAAGACATCCACGACGCTCGCGTACTTGCTTTGCTAGGTGACTCGGTAACCACCGACCACATTAGCCCAGCCAGCTCAATCAAGGCCGACTCGCCAGCAGGTAAGTACCTCACCTCACTGGGTGTAGCTCGTGCAGACTTCAACAGCTACGGTTCACGCCGTGGAAACCACGAGGTAATGATTCGCGGAACCTTCGCCAACATTCGCCTAAAGAACCTGCTTCTCGATGGCGTCGAGGGTGGTTACACTCGCGACTTTACTCAGGCAGATGCACCGCAAAGCTTCATCTTCGATGCAGCCGAGAACTACCGCACGCAAGGAACTCCGCTGGTTGTTTTGGGTGGCAAAGAGTACGGAACCGGTTCGTCGCGTGACTGGGCGGCCAAGGGAACTAGCTTGCTTGGCGTCAAGGCTGTAATCGCCGAGAGCTTCGAACGCATTCACCGCAGCAACCTAATCGGTATGGGCGTAGTTCCTCTTCAGTACCCAGCCGGTCAGAGCGCTGCCAGCCTTGGTCTTGATGGTACCGAGATCTACTCGATCGAAGGCATCACCGAACTAAACAACGGCACCACTCCGAAGACCCTAAAGGTCACCGCAAAGCCTTCGGCACACTCGCCAGCGGGCAAGACCGAGATTGTCTTCGACGCAGTGGTCCGTATCGACACTCCTGGAGAAGCCGATTACTACCGTAACGGCGGAATCCTCCAGTACGTTCTTCGCTCGTTGGTGGCATAAACTCACCGAAAAGTGGGTTATTACCGACATGGGTATCCTCGAGAACATCAATGGTCCTAGAGACTTAGATGCGCTGAGTAATGCCCAGTTGCCGGTTTTGTGCGCTGAAATTCGGGAACATTTAGTCCAATCAGTTGCAAAAACTGGTGGACACTTGGGCCCCAACCTGGGTGTCGTGGAAACTACGGTTGCGATCCACCGAGTTTTTGACTCACCAAAAGACCCAATCATTTTTGATACTGGTCACCAGTCTTATGTTCACAAGCTGCTAACCGGAAGACGTGATCTCAGCACCCTTCGTCGAAAAGGTGGCATCGCTGGTTACCCTCAGCGTTCGGAATCTGAGCACGACGTAGTTGAAAGTTCCCATGCCTCCAGTTCACTTTCCTGGGCAGATGGAATTGCTAAGGCATTTAAGATTTCGGGTCAAGACGACCGCTATGTGATCGCGCTTCTCGGTGATGGTGCTCTGACCGGTGGTATGACCTGGGAAGCGCTCAACAACATCACTCACGAGAATGATCGGAAATTGGTAATTGTGGTGAACGACAACGGTCGTTCCTATGCACCTACCATTGGTGGTCTCGCCAAGCATCTAACCAACATTCGCACTGACCGCAGGTACAAGAAAATGTATCGGCTCAGCAAGAGAGTCTTCTACTCATTTGGAACGCTTGGTCGCCTAGTTTTCAACGCAGCCCGTGGCGCCGGGCGCAGTGCTTTGGAGACGATGGCTCCGGAAAGTATGTTCCCGAACCTAGACATCAAGTACATTGGTCCGGTCGATGGGCATGACATTCTTGCAGTTGAACACGCTTTGAAACAGGCCAAAAACTATTCCAGCCCAGTGATTGTTCACGTCATGACTCAAAAGGGTAAAGGCTTTGACCCGGCGATGCTAAACGAGGACGACCAATTCCACGCGGTAGGAAAAATAGACCCAACCACTGGTGAATCTTTGGAAGTTTCCGGCGGAGTTTCTTGGACCAACGTCTTCCGAGACGAAATGGTTGCCATTGCCGAAAAGCGTGAAGACGTGGTTGGAATCAGCGGAGCCATGACCATTCCAGTAGGTCTTGATGCCATGGCGGCTAAGTTCCCAAATCGAGTATTCGATGTTGGTATCGCTGAACAACACGCTGTGGCTTCCGCGGCTGGCATGGCGTTCGGGGGACTGCATCCGGTAGTTGCGGTTTATGCAACCTTTATCAACCGTGCGTTCGACCAAGTTCTTATGGATGTGGCTCTTCACAAGGCAGGTGTGACTTTTGTTTTGGACCGAGCGGGTGTGACCGGGCCAGACGGTGCAAGTCATCACGGAATGTGGGACCTTTCGGTTTTGCAGGTTGTACCAAACATTCGAATTGCTGCACCTAGAGACGCTGAGCGCCTTCGTGAAGAACTTCACGAGGCCATAGACGTTCACGACGCACCTACCGTGATTCGTTTCCCGAAAGGGGTTGCTACAACCAGCATCGACGCAATCAAGCGTTCCAGCGACGGCGTGGACTATCTATATCGCTCCTCCGCCAAAGATGTCTTGATTGTTGCGATTGGCTCGATGGCAACCATGGCTATGCAGACTGCCGAACTCCTCAAGGCTCAAGGGATTGGTTGCACAGTGATCGACCCACGCTGGGTTGTGCCAGTTCCTAGGACGGTCCTAAAAGAGGCAGCTGACCATCGACTTGTGGTCACAATTGAAGACGGAGTCAAAGTTGGCGGTATCGGAACACGCATTCGTCAAGACATGCGTACCGCTCAAATTGACACTGCTCTAAACGAAATTGGTCTGCCGGATGAATTCTTAGAGCACGCCTCGCGTGATGAGATTTTAGAACGAGTCGGTCTAACTGCAAAGCAAATCACTCACGACATTGTCGCCCAGGTGCTTGGTGCCAAGGTGCCTCATGCCAAGAAAGCCCTTGAGATTACAGATTCAGAGCTGCGAGAGCGCCAGTAAACCTGGCGGCTACTGCTTCAACCTGCCATTTTCTGGCACCAAATTCAATCAGTTGTTCCGCAATGTCTTCGGCTGGTTCCCATGCCACTCGACGCATTAGGTCTGGTTGCAGAATGTTTTCGCTTGGGATTTCTAGCTCCAAAGTGAGCTCGTTCATTACCGGTTTCAAAGCTTGCAAACGTGCATCGGCTTCAGGGTATCGATTAGCCCAGTTTCGATGATTCGGAATTCCAGTGTTTGGGAGTTTGAGCGGCGGAAGTTCGCGAGAGTTTTGACCCTTTGAGAATGCCTCCCACCATGTATCCAAATAGGTTCGCGAAGCTCGACCGTTGAAACTTGAAAGCGATGCCAGTTCTGAGCGCGTTGAAACCTTAGATTTCACAAGTGAAACGATCGACGAATCTGGAACAAGCCGTCCAGGGGAGACGTCTAGCCTTTGAGCAAGTTCATCTCGTGCAATCCATAACTCCCGCGCAATCGCTAGTTTTTGGGCATCCTTGACATCGTGCAGGCCGGTCATTGAACGCCAACGGTTCGGGTCGAATGGCTTTGGTTTGAAGGAGAGTAGGTGTTGAAACTCCTGCATGGCCAATTCCGTTTTGCCTGCAACTTCAAGTTGTTCCATTAGCACCCGCGCAAGATCCGGGAGAACATCGACATCAAGAGCGGCATAGTTCAACCAGGCTGTAGGGAACGGACGGATTGACCAGTCAGCGGCGGAGTGTTCTTTCGCCAAACGAAAACCAAGAAGCTGCTCGCAAGCAGCGCCGAGGCCAACCCTTGGCAGCCCCAGTAGGCGAGAACCAAGTTCGGTGTCAATCAATGAGGGCGGAATCAAACCAACTTCGGCCAGGCAGGCTAGATCTTGCGTTGCGGCGTGCAGAATCCATGGAAAGGAATTGCAAACCGAGGTGAACTTGCCCCAAGTTTCGGTTTCCGAAAGGGGGATTGGGTCGATCAGGAATACGTCAGAACCAGTCCGGTGAACTTGGATTAGATAGGCGCGTGAGCTGTATTTGAAGCCGCTGGCACGTTCGGCGTCGATGCCTAGATGGCCAGTTCCAGTTTTGAGGTTCTCGATTGCGCCTAACAGCTCATCTTCGGTATCCACATAGTAAACAGGAGCATTAGAAACTGCTCTGAGTGGAAGTTCTACGGGAGCTTCGTCGTTAGTTTCGACGGTCAATTGAGGTAACCCCTTCACCGTGAAGCGAAAGTCCACTCATCATGCAAATCAGATCAATCCATGCCTCTAGATGTCCGGTGAGCACGTCATTTGAAGGGCACCAACTTGCGCGCAGTTCAAGCTCTGCGTGGTGCGATTGGGCTGCCAATGTTCCGTGACCTACGGAAAGAACTCGAGTGGTGGTACCTCCAGCTACTTCAACGCCGGCGCCATGTTGATCTAGGGAAGTTTGAAGCCATGCCCAAGCAATCTCGGCGGAATCGTCGTCAAAACCAATGTCGGTTTCTAGTGGGGACTTTGCGTAAAGAATGATTCGGTAATTATTGGTCCAGGATTCCTGAGGCGCGTCGTCCCAAAGCATAATAAAGCGACCGGTGCCACGGAAAACTGAAGAATCTCCTTCGACAGCTTTCACATCACAAGCAAAAGCGATTGCATGACGAGACAGGTTGGATGGCGCGTCAATTTGGTCAACGATGACTTCGGAACGAATGTTGGCACGCGCCAAAGAGTTAGCAGCTAAGCGAAAATCGGCATTAGCGCTCGCGTCAATCTCTAGTTCAAGCACGGTCTAAGAATATTGGCTAAACACGGCAGCTAAGCGTTGCCACGCCGCCATCTCGTGAACAGGCTACCTTCAACCATTTCCGCAGCAAAGAGTTGAAGGTTAGAACCGAATGTAGCAACTGTTTTCGCCGCTATTTCGGTACTCCCATCGGACACGGTAAGGCAAAACTCATCCACCTGGTCGGTCTCTAGAAAAAACTTTGAAAGGGACGGTCCGGTTTCCAGCAAGATACGTTCAAATCCAGCCGCTCGAAGTGTTTCAAGAGCCCTGGCCGGGTCGCTGAGGCGAATGTAGCGCTCGTCGTCAATTTCAAAGTTGCTGGAGATCACTGCGAGTGAGCAGTGCGATGGCACTCGATACAACTCGTTCCTTGCGGTATTGCCGCCGGTCACTACAACGTCGGCTCTCCGCCTTAGATGACCGATCAGTTTTCGGTCCAGGTCATTGGATAGGCCTCGGCTAGAGCCGTTTTCATCAACAAATTCGCCGTCACTCCCAACAATCATGTTGAGGCGGACTCCAATTAGGTCAGAGTATGAATCGAACCAGTCCTGCATTATGCCTTTTCGGCAACCTGGCGTTTGATGCGGTTTAGCATTCCTCGAAGGCCATTTATGCGAAGCAGTGAAACTGCATCTTTTAGATGAAGTCGATCTGGAATGTCTTCAGGAGCCGCCAAGACCTCGGCAACTGTGTGTCCATTGAGGAGCTGGTGGAGAATGCTGGCGAAACCTCGGGTTGTCGGGGCTTCCTCCGGTGCGGTAAGGAAAATTCCAACGCGGTCGTTCTCAACCTCAACGAATAGAAAGACTGGGGATTGGCACTCTTCAACGCGTTCGAGTAAGTCTGGGTGGTCTGCGTACCGTGCTGGTAGTTCTGGAAGTTCACCAGCAATTTCCAAGAGTAAAGTTAGACGATCCTTCACGCCGAGTTCGGCAAATTCCGAACCCAAATCGTTTAGGGATTGTTCGATTGAAGTCATTACTTCGAGAATACGCCTGGTTCATCTCCTAGGACGATTGGTGCGCCTACTAAGCTGCCCCATTCGGTCCAAGATCCGTCGTAGTTTCGAACCTTGCCAAAACCAAGCAGATACTTCAAAACAAACCAGGTGTGACTGGAACGCTCTCCAATTCGGCAATAGGCAATTACGTCGTCGTCAACTTTTAGTCCTTTTTCGCCAAGGTAGATAGCTTCAAGCTCTTCGCGAGATTTGAAGGTTTTGTCTTCATTAGCAGCTCGTGCCCAGGGTACCGATTGAGCGCCAGGAATGTGACCGGCGCGAAGAGCGCTCTCCTGTGGGTAGTTTGGCATGTGAGTACGCTCACCGTTGTATTCCTGCGGAGAACGAACATCGACCATTGGCTTACCGATGTGGGCTTGAACCTGGTCACGGAATGCGCGGTCAGTTACATCGTCACGTTCAATAATCGGGTATTCGGTCGCCTCAACTACTGTTTCGTCCTTGGTAACTGGCCGTCCTTCGGCGATCCATTTTTCGCGTCCGCCATCTAGAAGGCGAACATCAGTGTGACCAAACAATTTGAAGACCCAAAGTGCGTAGGAAGCCCACCAGTTACTCGCGTCGCCATAGATAACAACCGTGGATTCGCGCTTGATTCCAGAGCGGCTAGCGAGTTCAGCAAACTCTGGTCCCTGAATGTAGTCACGAACTACGCCCTGGTTTAGGTCGGTGTGCCAGTCAATCTTGACTGCTCCTGGGATGTGGCTTACGTCGTAAAGTAATACATCTTCATCAGATTCCACTATGACGAGACCCGGAGTTCCTAAATTGGCTTCCAACCACTCGGTGGAAACCAAAACCTCTGGATGCGCATATGCTGAGAATTTTTCGTTGGAATCTTTAGGAACAGTCATTTGTTGCTTTCTGTTAGTTAGGCTAAAACAAGCCCCATACAAGGTTAATTGATTCAGATTTTAATGCTGTCTCAACAATATATTTTTTAAACTCTATATCATCAATATCAACTCTACCTAATAACATTAAAAATCCAGAAACAACAGTATCATCATTAATTTGAAAAATATCTTTTAATTTTTCAT
>JALQVK010000151.1 GCA_023260375.1 Rhodoluna sp.
TTGCGCGACTCGGCTCGCATCCAAACTGAGGATGCCGCTTGGGCGCTAAAGAAGGGCTTCTCCAAGCACAACCCTCCCGTGGCTCTATACGGCGAGCCAGATGTTGACACCACTCTCAAGCAGTTCCAGCCATCCGAGTTCTATCAGCGCACTCAGGTTGCCCCCGAAACATTTGTGACCTTCCACCCGGCTGGGCACATCTTGGGTGCGTCATTTATTGAAGTTGAGTTCTTCGGCAAGCGACTTTTGTTTACTGGCGACCTTGGCCGTCCCGATCACCCGTTATTGCGAGCTCCAGGAGCCTTCCCTGAGGGCCAGTTCGATGCGGTGATTACCGAGTCAACTTATGGCGACCGCGAGCACGATGTGCGTTCCACCGACTTCCCGACCGTGATCAACACCACTATCGATCGCGGTGGCTCGGTGCTGATTCCAGCGTTCGCCGTCGATCGTACCGAAGTAATTTTGGTTCGACTTCGCGAATTGATTGAGGATGGCAAAATTCGCAATGTGCCCATCTACGCCGACAGCCCAATGGCTCTGAAGGCGTTGGCTTTCTATCGCGATGCAATCGATAAGCACTCACCAGAGATTCGTGACGACATCGCGGCAACCTGGGAGGGCCGTGACCCATTCGACCCAGGTCAGTTGGTGGAGCTAATGACCGTGGAGGAGTCCAAGAGCATCAATACTCCGCCACAGCCATCAATCATCATTTCTGCATCGGGTATGGCAACCGGAGGACGAGTAGTTCACCACCTTCGCGGAATGCTTCCAAATCCGAAGCACACCGTCGTCCTAGTTGGCTACCAAGCGGCTGGCACACGCGGTCGAAACCTTCTGGAAGGCGCCAAAGAGGTCAAGATGCATGGCGAGCTGGTTCCGGTTGAGGCGCAAATAGCTTCCGTCCAAGAATTCTCAGTTCACGCCGACGGAAACGAATTACTGAATTGGATTGGGGTCGCCAAGGATCGGATCAAGAAAGTTTTTGTGGTCCATGGTGAAGAGGGTGCACAGGAAGCCGTAGTTGGTCGTGTTGAGCGCGAATTACAAATTTCGGCAGTAGCGCCGAACGATGCTCAGCGCTTTCAGCTATAGAGCGACTAGCCTTTAAACCTATGAAAAAACTGGGTAAGGCAATAATTGCCGCGACGATTGTCGCTGGATTAGCGGTTTCTGGCACAGGGCAAGCGCTCGCGGAAACCACCTGCACCCCAATTTCCAAGGAACTCAAAGCACCAAAACTTGGAAAACTTTACGCCTACGCAGTAGATCTGACCACCAACAAAGTTTTGGTCAATGTGCGCTCGAACGAGCAAACCCCTTCGGCTTCGGTGATGAAGACAATTACCAATGCCGCAGCGATCAAATTCATTGTGAAGCCGCGAGAAGTTGCCGGGTTGGAGCCTTATGTGGCAACAACAGCAGTGCTAACTAATCCGGCCGAACCGGGCACGCTAATCCTTCGCGGTGGTGGAGACCACACGCTTACACGAGTCAAAACGGGCGCCTACACCACCTATTTCTTGCCAAATCAACACCCTGCCAAGTTACGTGAACTGGCGGCAGCAGCAATTGCGGCACTTCCTGCAGGAACAGTTATCAAGAAAATTGTTTTGGACGACACCTTCTTCAAGGGTTTGACTTGGAACCCGAATCACAACGCATACTCGCGCACCACAGGGGACATGTCTCCGATTACCGGCCTAATGATTGATGCGGCCAGGATGAACCCAGACTTGACCGACACCAAGTACAGCGGTGTTAGGTCCAAAGATCCGACGATGCAAGCTGGTCAAAACTTTAAGGATTGGTTGAAAACTGCCGATGATGCCGCTGCGGTGTTGGCCAACGACCCGAATGCTAAAAAGCTGGCACCAACGGTTTCGGTTGTGAAAGGAAAAACCCCAGCAACGGCAATCGTTATTGCATCAAAGAATTCGCAACCGATTACCAACTGGATCACCCATGCCCTGAGGATTTCAGATAACACCGAAACAGAAGTTATCGCTCGTCACACCGAGCTTGCCCTTGGTTTGAAAAACGATTACTCGTCGGTGCAAAAAATGGGAAACCGCCTTTTTGCCAGCCTCGGAGTGAAGTATAAGAAGTTGGTTATGAAGGATGCTTCAGGTTTAGCGCCGAATAACCGTGTAACAGCGCAGTTATTGGTTGCGCTGCTGAAGAGTGCGGCCGATCCGGCTAGCGACATCGCCTCGCTACCTACCTACATGGCCACATCTGGCGACGGCGGAACGCTCGGAGGGCGGTTCATTGAGTACAACACAACCACGAAACGCAATGAGCTGGTAATACCTAAGGGCAGCATTCGAGCCAAGACCGGTTACATCGGCGGGCTCTACAGTTTGACCGGCCTAATTACTACTCCTGGAGCTGAACCACACACAATTGCCTTTGCGATTTTTGCTCGTAGCGATGCTGCTCACAACAAATTGGTTGGTTACGGCACCAAGGACGCCATCGACGCCGTGGTTGAAAAGCTTTACCTTTGTGGCCCTAGCCTTTAGTGCTTTTACGGCGAACTAGGACGAACGCTCCGACACCAATAACCAAAATTCCAGCAACCCAAAACGGCCAAACGATTCCTGTTTCGGCCTGAA
>JALQVK010000182.1 GCA_023260375.1 Rhodoluna sp.
CAAGAAGAAAGTTTCTTTGAATGACAAAACTGAAAGTCTTATTCGTTTGCCACGGAAACGTAAACCGTTCTGCGGCAGCGGTTAGGGCCTTGAGTCCATCGGCTGCGGATGCGTTTGCGATGGTGAGCAGGGTCTTGCCAGTTGCTGGATCCTCGACCTGGATTGGCTCGGGGTTCGAACCTTCCACCCACTGTCCATTTATGTATAGACCGGTTGGGACCTTGGCTAAGAGTTCAGCCTCTGTAAGCATCTTCGCTTCACCTATCGTTTGGGTAACTCCTCGATTTTACTCTCCGAGGTGAAGCCATCCATAGACTTTAGCCATGGAACTAATTACCCGAATCCTTTTGACGATTCACGTTGCCTCCGGAACGGTTGCGCTCATCTGTGCTTTCATCGCCATCTCAGTCAAAAAGGGTCGAAAGGTTCACAATTTGGTTGGGCGGATTTACTTCATGGCCATGATGGGTGTAGCCGTTACTGCAGTGCCAGTCGCCATCATTCGTCCGAATGCAATGTTGTTTCTGGTCGCTTTGTTCTCTTCATACATGGCATGTGTCGGTTGGCGATTCGGTAGGCAATCAAGACTCAAGACCGAGACCAAGCCCATTGTTGAATGGGCGATGGTTGTTGTGGCGGTGGTCATGGTCGGTTACGGACTCTTCTCGGTGATTACTGGAACGCCGATGGGTTGGGTCGTCGTGGCCTTCGGCGGAATTGGTTTGCAGTTCGCAATCACCGATTTGAGAGTGGCCAAAATCAAGTTGGACTTTGCAAACCGAATGGCTGCCCACCTGCAACACATGCTCGGAGGTACCATCGCCACGGTGACCGCGGTCCTAGTTCAACAGGTTGTCACTCGCATGGAACCTGGCAACCCGTGGGCCGTTGCTGTCTGGCTTGCTCCAACCGTTGTTATTACTCCGATGATTGCAGTGTGGTCAAGGAAAGTGCTCACGACCAAGAAAGCAAAACTTTTCGGCTAAATCTAAGCGGCAAGAAGCAGGGCGTCGATGCCAAACGCAGCCTTGAGTGGGAAATCCAGGTAATCGGCCATGAGTTCTAGCTCGGGTGCTCGCCAAACAAAGTCGCGAGCCATCATGGCAAGACAAGACCAGAAGAAGCAGGTCATGAGGTCGCTGGCGTAGTGAGTAACCGATTCACCGGGGAAGGCTTGGCCGAGCACTTTGCGCAGCAGTGGCGGAGCATCCGAGGCTCCGAAGCGGTGTAGCGTTGCCCACACGTTCAGCTCGTACTGACGAGCCATTTCTGGGTCGAAGACCCTGCTCGAATTCTCTACATGAAGCAGACTGTGAATCTTGCGGGCGTGAGAGATCTTGGCATTCTCAAGTAGGTCAAAAAGCTCTTCGAAACGTTTGATGTCGTAGCCACAAGCGCGGAGCTCATAGACGTCTGGGTAATAAAGCTGTCTGTAGAACGGCACATGTCCGCGATTGTTGACCGGCAGACCCCACGACTCAATAACCTCGTCGGTTAGATTCTCGATATAGTCGTTGTGGTCCACACTTAATTGTCGCCGATTATCTTTAGGCTTGGAACAGATTTCACGATTGGGGAAAGAATGAATAACAAAAGTTCGTCCGGCGTAGGTTGTGCACTCATTGTGGTGCTGGCAATAATAGTTTCCATTTTTAGGTTCATTGCCGAAAATCCGATCCTTTGGTTTGTGGCCGTCCTAGTGATTATTGGCCTGATTTACGCTCGTCAGGTTGCCAAGCGCAACAAGCGTGAAGCTGTACTGGCAGCGTTCCTGGCCACCGCAGACAAACTCGATGCCCTTGCCGCCGATACAAACGGGCCAAAGGACATCAGCCTCTCGGTTCGCAAAGGCGAAAAGGTTTTGTTCGCTCTCTACAACGCACCGCTCGTTGAATACGCAAGCAGCGGATCTACATATTCAGGCACAAACCTTGGCGTGAGCGTTCCGCTTTTTGGAAATGTCCGAGGCAACATTGGTGGAAGTCAGGGCAGCATCACAAAGAATCCTGAGCAGCTAACCGTTGTCGATAACGGCCTGCTGGTTTACACCACCGAACGCATGGTCTTCACGGGAGCCAAACTGGTTCGCGACTGGGAATTCTCCAAAGTTCTAAACATGGACATCGGTGATAACGGAAGCACCGTTCGAATTTCGGTTTCCGGAAACGGGCGCACCTCCGGATTTCAGACCGGAGGCCAAGAGTTCGGAGTTGGATTACCTGCAGGTTACGCCTACACCTGGTATCAGGAAGGCGAAGAAGCTGCCAGAAAGTGGCTCAAGAAAACCGCGAAGTCTATGCGTGAAGCAGTTGAGACCTTTAAGAAGGAAGCTGAAAATCAGAAACCGGTTAGCCCGATGAACCTGGATGCTGGTTACAAGCCGGTCGAGAACGCCAAACCAACAGAACCAGATCCAGACGATCCGGCTTCAGCCTAGTTAAGGTAATTACGTAGAGTTGGTACGCAAGAGAAAAAATATTTGGGGGAACAGATGAGACTACTCAAGTTGCTGCTAGCCATGGTTGTAGCCAGTTCGACACTTGGAATTGCACCACCGGCAACTGCTTCCTCGGTGAAAGATCAAGTAACCACTGCCAGGTTGGATGGCATCCCTAAGGGTGGCGAAACCCTGAGTGTTGCTATCTCGAATCAACCACCGAAATCAAAAACCACATATAAGTGGACGGGTGCTGGGGTGGTGTTGTCCAAAACTTCAAGTTATGCGATTCCGCTCTCCTAC
Source organism: Rhodoluna sp. (assembly GCA_023260375.1). GTDB lineage: Bacteria > Actinomycetota > Actinomycetes > Actinomycetales > Microbacteriaceae > Rhodoluna. The sequence goes on from JALQVK010000182.1 coordinate 2,741, forward strand.
AACATCGGCATTCCGATTCAACTAACCGTGACCAACACTGCACCTGGCTTCCGAAGCTGGACCTACCAAACGCCAGGGATATCACTGGGACTAATAAACGTTCTCAAAATCGGAAAACTTGTAGGTAACGCGACTGCTGGATTGCCATTCCGAATTGAACCCGACGAAACTCTCCCTCAACAAACCGACCTCAACGGAAATGTTCAGGTCACCGAAACTGAACATTGGACTATCGGAGGCCAGACCTTTCAATCGACCGCCCCTCGAACCATAGTTCCAAGTCTTAACCAGATCGGTGAATTTATTAGCCTGAGGTCTGACTACACGTTCCCGGGCCTAGCGAATACCAGCACGGAATCCAGACGAGAGTTCGTCTACGGTGTTTTGACTGTTACTTCCCCAGGCGTTCTGAGCACCAACAACTGGGTCGGCCAAACTGTCTCAGTTGTGGAAACCCCAACCTTTGTTGAACAGCCGCTTTACAGGTTTGGGTACCAGTGGTTCCGAGATGGAAAAGCGATTGCCGGGCAAACCGCGGCTGGTTACAAACTGGTAGGCGCTGATGTGAACCACAGAGTTTCGGTAAAAATCACCGGATGGCCAACAAATTACTTGAATCCGGTCACCGAGTTGACGGTTCCTGCCGTTCTGAAAAAAGCTCCTAGATAGCAAGCATGTCGTGACGCACAATAATTGCGTCGCGAGCTGGGCCCACACCGATTGCTGAAATACGGGAACCGCTTAGCTTCTCAACAGCCAGGATGTAGTCCTGAGCATTCTTAGGAAGCTCTTCGAAGGTGCGGCACTTGCTGATGTCTTCAGACCAGCCAGGGAAGTTTTCGTAAATTGGCTTGGCGTGGTGGAAGTCGCTCTGGCTAACAGGCACTTCCTCGTGACGCACGCCGTCGACGTCGTAGGCAACACAAACCGGGATCTCTTTGAGACCGGTAAGCACGTCTAGCTTGGTAAGCACGAAATCGGTTAGACCGTTAATGCGAGCGGAGTAGCGAGCAATCGGTGCGTCATACCAACCACAACGACGTGGGCGTCCGGTGGTGGTGCCGAATTCGAAACCGGTCTTGCGAAGGAACTCGCCCGACTCGTCGAAGAGTTCGGTAGGGAACGGACCCGAGCCAACGCGGGTGGTGTAAGCCTTGACGATTCCGATGATCGACTTCAGCTGGCTTGGGCCAACGCCCGAACCGGTTGATGCACCACCGGCGGTGGCGTTCGACGAGGTCACGAACGGGTAGGTTCCGTGGTCAACATCGAGCATGGTTGCTTGGCCACCCTCGAACAGCACAACCTTGTTGGCTTCGAGGGCCTGGTGAAGTTCTAGTGCGGTGTCGGCAACGTATGGGCGCAGGCGCTCGGCAAAACCAAGCAGTTCGGCAACCACAGCCTCGGTCTTGATGGCTGCCCGGTTGTAAACCTTGGTGAGCAGGTTGTTCTTCTGAACCAGAGCCGCCTCAACCTTCTGGCGAAGAATGCTCTCGTCGAAGAGGTCCTGAACGCGAATACCAACGCGATTAATTTTGTCGGCATAGGTGGGTCCAATTCCCCGGCCAGTCGTACCAATTTGCCGCTTGCCGAGGAATCGCTCCGTCACCTTGTCCAGGGTCCGGTGGTACTGGGTGATGATGTGGGCGTGCGAACTGATGACCAGCTTCGACACATCAATTCCTCGAGCGCTTAGTGCGTCGAGTTCCTCCATGAGGACCTCGGGATCGATGACAACCCCATTGGAGATGACAGGGACAACACCGGGGGTCAAAATTCCTGAAGGAAGGAGGTGAAGAGCGTATTTCTCATCACCAATGACGACTGTGTGGCCTGCATTGTTCCCACCATTGAACTTCACGACATAGTCAATGCGGTCCGCAATGAGGTCGGTCGCTTTACCTTTGCCCTCATCGCCCCACTGGGCTCCCACAATCACTACGGCAGGCATTGGTGTCCTTTGCTCCGGCCTGAATAACTCGCCAAGTCTACCGATTACCTCAGAATCTGAGAGGTCGAGCATTCTTTTATCCCCCCAAATGGGAGATACTCAAAAGCATGGGAACCCTTCGCGTCGTCGTTGCCGATGACCACGGTCTGACCCTCCAGGGCGTATCTGACTCGCTCGTCGCGCACGGAATCTCCATCGTGGGCAGGGGCAAGAGTGCAAGAGAGGCATTGACACTCGTCAACGAACTTAAGCCCGACGCTTTGGTCACGGATCTCGACTTTGGTCCCGGTCCTACGGGGCTCGACATTGCACAGAATCTCAGAGCCGCTCATGCGCGGCTGGGAATTGTGGTGCTGAGCGCCTATGGTGACCCTCGCCTCCATTCCGAGAGCCTCACGAGCGCGCCCGCTGGAATCGTGTACCTCATCAAGCAACAGGTCGATTCCACGCAGACCATCGCCGACGCTATCGCTCTGTCGATCGACAAGGCGGCTAAAGCGGAGCGTGGGGAGCTTCCCTCCATCAACCTCACTTCTGCGCAGATTTCGGTGCTTCGCCTCGTAGCCAAAGGCTTGTCCAATGCCGCAATAGCTCGAGAGCTTTCGGTCACGGAAGACTCCGTATCCAAGACCATCAATCGGATGCTGAAGCGTTTAGGGATCGAACACAACTCCGAGATGAATATGCGAGCCGCTCTCCTTCAATCTTACTTCGACATGATTGGCGCCAACGCGTGACCATCTCGTGGTCTGAAGCATCGCTCCGTATTCGAGGGCGCTGGGCTATCTCGCTCACTGCATATCTGGTGGCAGCCCCGTTTTGGATTTTCGGTTTTGTCTTCAACGAAAACGTCACCTATGTGTCGTGGAGCAACGCCTTCACGATCTTCCTCATCGCTACCGCGGGCCACGTGGGTCTGGGACTTGTCTTCCTGATCGCCCACCTGAGTGTCATGCGGAACCGAGCCCATCAGCCCATCTCCTTTGGCATTGCCATCGGGGTGTGGGGTATTTCCGGAGCTACTCGAGCGCTCATTCTGATTATGGGGCTCGACCTGACCGGGTTGACAGATGATATTCCTGCCTTCCAGCGCATTGTTTTTTCGGCTTTGATGGCAATAGTCGGCTTTGCGGTAGCGGCCTTCGCCCTTGATGGGCTCGACCGTTTTGCGTCCGCTCGAGCAGAAATCCTCGAGAATCTTCTGCGCAGTGAGGAGCAACTCTCTGCACATCGCGCCGCGGTGAGCTCTATGCAAGAGACGTTGGTCGCGAGAGTAGACAAACGACTGAGGCAATCTCAGGACAACACCGAAAGGGCCCTCAACGAACTCGAAGAGTCTCTCAGTTCGGGAACGCCAAATTTGCCGGCCCTGGAGGAACTCAAGACCCTTTCCGACTCAACCTGGCAACGAATCAGCCAAGAACTCTGGAACACAGCGCCCACTCGGCCCC
>JALQVK010000035.1 GCA_023260375.1 Rhodoluna sp.
TGGATGTCTTCCAGTCGAAGCTGGTTAAGCGCGGTATCTCGCTAAAGTCACTCGACGCCGGCAAACCATTCGCATCTGGCAAGGAATACCGTATCGAGGCTTCGTTGAAGAACGGCATCGAGCAGGAGCAGGCCAAGAAGATTTCGAAGATCATTCGTGAAGAAGGTCCGAAGAGCGTGAAGTCGCAGATTCAAGGCGACGAGCTTCGTGTTCAGTCGAAGAGCCGCGACGACCTGCAGGCCGTCATGGCTTTGTTGCGTTCGAGCGACCTAGACATTGACATCCAGTTCACTAACTTCCGCTAGTTAGTTTTTGACGGTGACAATCGGGATAGTCCCGGTTGGTGGATAGTTCTCAAGATTTTGGGCCTCAAGTTTGGTTGCTTTTTTACCGATTAGCCCCTGCATGTAACCAGAGCCAAAGAACGCCAGAATTGGGAACAGCATTGCCATGGTTAGGCCGAAGTTGTCGGCCAAGGAACCCATGACGCCTTTGGCCAAGATAAAGATTAGAGAGTTTCCCATACCCATTCTGGCGAGCGCTTGGGTTGGTGGAATTGAGCGGACGTGAGAAGCGGCTGAATAGAATGCCGGCACCATGATTGATTCGCCGAGACCGGCGATGAAAAAGAAGAAGGCTTGAACAGCAACAGCTAATAGCTGGTTGATTGGTAGTAGGAAGTGACTGGCGAGTAGGCCCAAAAGCATGCCCACGCCGCCGAAGTAGCCGCCGAACATTCCGGCACGGTTGATGTGCATTTTGCTGGAAACCCAGCCGGTTGCAAAGCGGCCGATGATCATGGCGAGCGCGAACGCGGAGAACGGGATAGCGATCAGGCTTGGTGTTAGGTGCATCACGTTCTTGGAGTAAAGCGACATCCAGTCGCCCATCACGAGCTCTGGCCAAATACCCAAAAATAGGCCGAGGGCAAGCAGCCAAATAATGCCGGGGGTTTTGATCCAGGAAATCTTTTTCTCGGCTTTTACCTTGATTTGGCTGAGCTTCTCTTCGTCGCGGTTCATCAGCTGCGAGTTGAGAATGAGGTGAGTTACAAAACCTACTGCGGCAATGATTCCCATGTGCCAGGCCAGTGGAAGAAAAGAAGCCAAGATACCAGACAGAATCGAGGCAACCCCGACGCCGAGTGACCAAGCACCGTGAATGGAACCGAGTACCACTCGCTTGAGGCGCTTTTGAACCATGAGTGCTTGCCCATTGGCAGCGTTGTTGTAGAGGCTAAAGAAAATGGCCTGCACGAAGGTGATTCCGAAATAGAACCAGTAGTTGCCTATGAGAGGAAGCACACCTTGGATGAGTGTGGCAGCCAAGGTGCCGTAGCGAACTACACGTGTGGTTCCAAAGCGCAGCACCAGACGATGAGCGAACACCAGAGCCAACATGCTGCCGATGCCGGACAGACCGGTGATGGTTCCCCAGATTGCCAGGTTTTTGGATAGACCGAGGTTATCGATGATTTCGGGGATACGAACCACGATGGCCATGGTGACCATGGCTTGGGTAAAGAAGGTTCCAATTAGCGCCTTGTTGATGCGCTCGGCACGCTCGCGCGAAATCTTTACTGCTGCGGCCACTAGTTGGTTCGATCCACTACGGCGTTGGCGAAGGTGATCAGCGCGCGCTTCACCGAACCGTCCGGTAGTGGCTCGATAGCGGCGATGGCTTTTGCCGCCCAGCGACGCGCTTCTGCTTCGGCTTCGGCAGCAACTGGGTGATTTCGAAGTTTGGTCACGGCTGCAGCTAAAGCTTCGTCGGTTGAAAGGTCGCCTTCGATTTCGGCAAGCAGTGCTTTGGCGGACGCCTCGGTTTTGGCCTGCTCTCGAAGCAAAAGCACTGGAAGGGTTGGAACGCCGGCGCGAAGGTCGGTGCCAGGGGTTTTGCCTGATGGGCCTTCTTCGGAAATGTCGATGACGTCGTCGATGAGTTGGAAAGCAACACCAATCGCTTCACCAAACTCGATCATCGGCTGCTCGTAGGCGCGGTCGGCGCCAGAGGCGATGATTCCCATTTGAGCAGCAGCGGCAATCAGGGAGCCGGTCTTGTCGGCCATGACCTGAATGTAGTGCTGGGTTGGATCATCGTTTTCCTGAGGGCCCACGGTCTCGTGCATTTGGCCGAGGCAGAGACGCTCGAAGGTGAACGACTGAAGCTTGATGGTTTCTTCGCCAAGGTGAGCGGCTACCTGGGATGCTCTCGCAAATAAGAGGTCGCCGGTGAGGATGGCGATGTTGTTGCCCCACACCTTATGTGCGGTTGGAACACCGCGACGGGTTGGTGCTTCATCCATGACGTCGTCGTGATACAAAGTTGCGAGGTGCGTGAGTTCCACAACCACGGCCGAATCAACGACGTTGACACCTTCTGGGTCACCCAGCTGGGCGGCTAGCAAAACTAACACCGGACGAATGCGCTTGCCACCGGCGTTGACGAGGTGCGCCGCCGACTCTTTAGCAATTGGGTCGGTGTGCTTGGTGGCGTTGATAAGGCCCTGTTCAACTTTTTCCAAGCCGGCTTCGAGGGCCTTAAGCAGCGGGGCATCGGTAACCGAGCGGAACTGTTTTGGCAGAGTGTTCTTCATTAGTTGGCCACCTTGAAACCGGTGTGAATTGCAACCACACCAAAGCTCAGGTTCTTGTAACTTACGTTCTCAAAACCGGCATCAATCAACTGGACCGCTAGGCCGGCTTGATCTGGCCAAGCCACGATCGATTCGGCAAGGTAGCTGTAGGCCTCAGGGGTTTTGCTGAACAGGCCAGAAACCTTAGGCAAAACCTTGGTGAGATAGAAGTTGTAGAAAGCTTTGAAGATCGGCAAAGTTACGTGGCTGAATTCGCAAATGACCACACGGCCGCCAGGCTTTAGCACTCGGAACATTTCGGTGAGCGCTTTCGGAACATCAACGACATTGCGTAGGCCGAAGGAAATGGTTACCGCGTCGACGCTTGCTTTTTCGAAAGGGAGCTTGGTGGCGTCGGCAAAACGGAATTCAAGTTCTGGGTGACGCTTGCGTCCGACAGCGAGCATGCCTTCGGAGAAATCGGTGGCAATAACCTTGATGCCGGGACCTGCAAAAGCAATCGACGACGAACCGGTACCGGCCGCTAGGTCGAGAATGGTTTGCCCACTCTTGGCTGCCACCGCCTTGGCTACCCGCGAGCGCCAGAGGCGCGACTGACCAAGCGAAAGAAGATCATTGGTGATGTCGTAGGTTGGGGCAACCTCGTCGAACATGGCAGCAACTTCGGCAGGTTTTTTGTCTAGGTTGGCTTTGCTCACGTCTCAAGTCTACTCTCGGCAGACTGAGCCTGGTTCGGGACTATTTGTCTGAGTAGATGTAGTCGGACTTGCCGCTTTTACGCAAGCGAATAGCTCGGACTACAGCGGTTCCGCCAAGACC
>JALQVK010000038.1 GCA_023260375.1 Rhodoluna sp.
TGCTTAGAGCTAGTACTCTCAATCAACCGTCGAGGACTACGGCTGCAGAGTCAGGTGCTGCTTGGCACGCCTGTCTTCGCATTCGCACATTCGAAAAACGCGAAGGCATCACATGAATCACAAACCTTTCAGGGCACTTGGCCTTGGGTTGGCACTACTTGCGCTAACCGGCTGCACCTCAGCCACCCCGACCGAAGCCACCACCTGGTCAGATGGTGCCTGCAGTAAGACTGCGCCAGGCGTTTCACTCTCGGTTGACTACTTGGGAGACGTGTCCACCCACTGCGCTTTGAACTACAGCGGCAATGGCTGGAAGCTATTCAAGGCTGCCGGCTTCGAGGTTCGGGGAACCGCCAAGTACCCAACAGCGTTCGCCTGCCAGATTGACGGAAATCCGAAGAGCGCAACCTGCGACGACTCGGATGTTTCTGGCGCCTACTGGGGTTACTACGTGGCCGTAAATGGTAGCTGGGATTACGCTGCCACCGGAGCTTCAGACCACAAGGCAACCTGTGGCACTCACGAGGGCTGGGTTTACATGGAGACCGAGAAGACCGAGTCTCACCTGCCTACACCTTCAGAATTCCTCTGCAACTAGGACGACGTGAGCCGCACCAAAATCGCGATCCTCAAGCAATACCTACTTATGGCATTGTTTGTGGTTTTGGTGCGTCTGGTTTTCCGTTTTATTTTCGGCGATCGAAGCCTTGAGTCTTCGCTCCAAGCACTCATCGATGGCGCAAAGTTAGCCGCTTGGGTCTTGGGCTTTGGGATCCTGAACCTGATCGTTAATTTCCGCAAACTCCTAAACCTCCTTCCAAAGTCGCTTCGCTTTCTCACCACCCCGCTGGGGATCGCCTTCAGCCTTACCCCTGAGCTGGCAAATAGCATGATTCGCATCCGAAACAATTCGAAGCTTCGGGCACATCGTCGAGGTGTTCACTATCTGCGTTCGGTGCTGGTTCCAATGGTCTCGAGCGCAATTGATCAGGCAATGAATCTCGCCGACTCTATGCAGGCTCGTGGTTACAGCAACCCTAGGGATTCCATCGCCCTCAAGAACCTCCACTTCGCGTACCCGAGCGGCAAAAAGGTTCTTAGGAATGTTTCGTTTGAAGCAAGCCCCGGATCGTTCACGATAATTACCGGTGCAACCGGAAGTGGCAAAAGCACGCTGCTAAAAGTGATTCAGGCCAAACTGCCTGGAGTGGCTTTCGTCGGTCAATTCCCGAGGCAAACATTTGTTGCCGAAACTGTTCATGAAGAGTTGGCTTTTTCGCTCGAGGAGTCAGGCCTGTCCAAATCAGAAATCCAGACCTCGGTTACTGAGTTAGCGGCCAAGTTCGGGCTAGAACTGGGGGCAAACCCGTTCGAACTATCTGCCGGTTGGCAACAGCGATTGGCGATTGCCGCCGCCCTTGGTGTTAGCTCGAAGATTTTGATTCTCGATGAACCCTTTTCAGCCCTCGACGACGAAGGAACCAACGAACTTCTAACGACACTCGGAGATCTCAAGGCTTCCGGAACGACCATCGTAATTGCCGAACACCGAGTTCAACTGCTCACCGATTTGGCCGACCGAATTCTTCACATCCAAGGCGGCTTACTCCTACCAGCCAAAATTGAAATGCCTTCGCTCACGAAGTCAGTCCCAACCACAGGGAAAGTAACTGCGCTTTTCGGCATGAACGGAAGTGGAAAGACCACCTACCTTCGAAAACTTGCTGAGAGTTCTGGCGTACTGGTTCCCCAACCAGCCAGCGACTTGCTTTTTCTCGACACCATTGAAGCGGAATTCAGACAGGCCGACCTAGACGCCAAGCAGCCAGCCGGTACTGCCGAAGCGATTGCCAAGAAGTTCAATTTTCAGTTTGAGCCAAATCAAAACCCTCGCGACCTTTCCGAGGGCCAAAAACTTACGCTCGCCCTTGCGATTCAACTCGCCAAACCAGCCAACCTGCTTCTGCTTGACGAACCAACGCTTGGCTTCGATACCGCTAGCCGACAAGCCCTTGCCGAGACCATCCAAGGCATTGCTGAGACTGGGGTTGAAGTCATCGTGGCAACCCACGATCGAGAATTTGCCACCGCAGTTGCAACTGCAAGCATAAACATTGATCAGGTGGTTGCAAATGCTCGCTAGCCAACGTTTGGCCCTACTCGGAGTGCTCGCCGCCGTGAACTCTGTAGTTCGTCTCATGGGTGCAGGGTTTGCCGGGATTGAAACGGCTTTCGCCCTAGTAATTTTGGCAGCCTATGTTTTCGGTTCTCGCTTTGGCGCGAGTCTCGGGGCCTTAACAATCTTGACCAGCGCACTTATTGGTGGAGGAGTTGGCCCGTGGTTGCCTTTTCAAATTATCGCCACGGCACTGATTGGTCTCGGTGCTGGTGCATTGCCCAAGCCAACCTCAACCAAACTAAAGCTGATTACGCTCTGCATTTACGCTGCGGTTTCGTCGTATGTTTATGGGGCTTTGCTTACCGCCTGGACCTGGCCGCTTTTCGTTGGCGAAGGTACGTCACTGTCTTATTCGCAAGAAGTGGGAACTCTTGAAAACTTCACCCGTTTTATCCAATTTGAATTGGTAAGCGGAGGGTTGCTTTGGGATACTGGCCGTGCAGTTACGACCATTGCGCTTATCACCGTAATTGGAAAAGCCCTGATGACCACCCTTGCCAGGGCAGCCACCAGGGCTAATTACGAAGACGCTTAGGCGACGCTTGGAAGCGCAGCTAGAACACCGGTTAGCACGGCTGCGTAAGCGAACAGACTGAGGTTTGACTTCCAGGTGTACTTGAATTCACCGCGAACGATGTGCATGATCGCAGCGACAACCATTGTTAGTGCAAGCCCGGCAGCGGCAAGTACGCCCCAGATTGCTGCCCACTTGAAACCAACGAACTGGTCGGCTGCTGGTGCCAGAATGATTCCGGCAACGCCAAGAATTTCTAGAAGGGCAATGAGGCGAACGAGAAACGCTGGGATCTCTTTGGTCCAAGCTAGTCCAGCTGCCGCTAGCGCTTCGATTGGGCTCGTGAGCTTCCATAGGCCGGCTTTGCCGAGACCCAGAACTAGTGGCACTACTAATGCCCAACCAATGATCTGTAGAACGATGTGCATGATTCTCTTTCCTTGTATTTCTTAAGTTTGAGGTTTACGCTAGTAAGTAAAGCACGGGTTGACTAAATAAGTCAAGCCCCTCTTTACTAAATGATCGGAGTGTCGCATGGAAGTTAAGGCTCTGTGTGAACGCGAAGCCGACGGCTGGGCCGTTGAGATCCCCGAATTCAAAAATCTGCACCTAAGTGCCAAGCGCCTCGACAAGGTCGAAGCGATGGTTAAAGAGGCTGCCAAAAACTACGGCATCACCGACAGCTGCGACGTTGTGATCAAGGTAATCGCCAGCATGCCAGGAATTATCTGCGACATGGAATCGGCCCAGGAAAAGATGAAACAGGCAGCCAAGCTCCAGGAAGAAGCGTCACAAGAAATTCGTGAAGTTGTAAAGAAAATGCGTGACCAAGGTCTCACCATGCGAGACATTGCTGTACTTCTGGGAGTCACACCGCAACGAGTGGCCCAACTAGTTCCTTGTGATTAATCTGGTCGACTGGCCGGAGACTTCGAATAGACCGCAATAAAGTCGCGCTCACTCGGTAACCAAAAACGCTCTGGCGAACGCGTGCTCGCGGCGTCAAGTTTCTTGCCTCCCTTGTAAGGGCCATACAAGAAACCGTTGGCATACGCCGAGTTCATGTCCAACAGGATGGCCCGTTGAGCACCGGCACGAACCAACACATCCCCAAGCGACTTTGCACTCATGGCTTCACCAATCACATAAACCATGGTTCCGTCTTTTCTTATGCCGATAGCACTGCGCCAAACCAGGTTTTTACCGGAACCAACACCCTGCCAGACCCATCCCCACTTCGACTGGTCCTCGCTTTCAACCTGGCTAACTCCCCCGTCGACAATCAACTCCATGTTTTGGCGAACCGATTGCACTCCTGAGCCGACTCGATCCCGGCCCCACTCAACAACGTCGAAAGACCCATTTGTGTAGGTGACCAAGGATGCCTTGCCCTTCAAAAGCTTGCGATACTCAACCCCTTCAAACGCATAACCGCCCTGACTATCGCGCATCAAGAAGCCGCCATTCATACCGGCAACGTAAAAAGGACGAAGTTTGGCTGGAACTAAACCGGTGCGGTCTGTTAAACCGGCAACCTCTGGAACCTTAGTTCCCGGCACTTGGGCAAATGCAACCAAACTTGGATCAAACCAGGTGACAGTTGCCCAATACGACGTGTGAATGTCGTCCGGGCGAATTCGAGCCACCCAGATTGCAGTCGTTCCATTAACCAGAATTTTGGTCGGCTTCCACTCGCCTTCACCTGGCATCGGTGACACCGGCGATTCCAAACGCTTAGGAAGGGTGCTTGGCAAGCCCGCAACACCCCAGGCTGGATTATTGGCAATCTGTGCCACTAAAAGGTCATTCAATTTCCCAACGGCATCGCCGTCATCAGCATTTGGGCCAGAAGTAGGAACGCCACCAACCTTAGGCGGGTTCAGGTAGTTGTAATAGATATCTTCGGCAAATGCCACAGCAACACCAAAGCCTGACTCACGCAAAACCGTTGCCGAAGCGGTCATAAAATCTTCTTTTTTACGAACTACTCGATCGAGAGTCATCGAACCGATGAATACAGCAAAAACCACCGCAATTGCCACTACTGAGAAACCCAGATTGCGGGCGATCAATCGACTCGGAGTTAAGTACTTACTTGCCGAGTAAAGAGGGGCACCACCGAGACGGTGTGCAGCACGCAATGCCGAATGGAAATAGGCGCGCAGTAAAGCCGCCTCGCTCCATTTGAATTCTGGATAAACATAACCTTCGAGAAAACTTGTCAGATCAGATACTGAAATTGTTGAAAGTTCTCGCAGGCCAAAGGCATTGCCAAGCATTATTTTTTGGATGGATTCGCGGAACCAAACTTTTCGCTCGCGACCAAGTTTTTCTTCGGGAATGTACTCAATCCAATAACTAAACCAAGGGCCCACTGTCCCCGGTAATTTGAATTGATTTCTACGCACTATTACCCAAGTTTAGTTATCACCTAGGTTGACTGGGGTGAGTGAAATACCCGTCTCCGTAGGAACCGACTACCTCTGCCACCACGATCTGGTAGCCCAAATACCACTTCTTGTAGTTAGCCTTTGCAACCAGGTGCTCTGGGTATCGGGAAAGTTCTTTAACCGAATCCATGCCATCGAAATAGTAAATTGAGTTCCGCGATTTACCGTCATCGGAAACCCATCGGTCGACCCCAATAAAGCCAGCCAAAGAAGTCGCGAACGCATCGATCTTTCCGTCGAGTTCATGGAACTCGTCGGTGTACTCTCCCGGACTAAAAATGAATGAACAACTAATCACTTGAACACCTGCTCGAAAATAATGTACTCACTCAAGGTAGACACCTTGTTGTAAAGCTTCTGCGCCGACTCATTCGAACGCTGGGTCTGCCAATACAAACGAGACGAACCAGAGCTTTTCGCAAAATCAGCACAACCCTGAATCAGCAATTCCCCAGCTCCCCGACGACGAGCCGAAGGCGCCACAAACAAATCCTCCAGATAGAGATCTGCCTTATCCTGCCAGGTTGTGTGGCTGAACCAACAGTGAGCGAACCCGACAACTTCGCCATCTTTTTCAACTACAAAACCGTGCAGACGAACCGAATAATCGAAAAGCCGTTTCCACGTAAGCTCAGTCTGCGATTCGGAAAGCGAGTGCTTATAAAACTCTAGGTAACCCTCCCATAGCGGCAACCAAGCCGATCGGTCAGATTCCTTAATTTCTCGAAAAAGCATTTGCTAGAAATTCAGTTCAGAAGTCAAAAGTGCACGAGTAAAGCGTCCTGGTAATTCAGAACCATAGAAGTTGTCATTGAACTGATCAACAACAGCCTTGGCATCAACTGTGTGCCCATTCCATTCGTAACCAGTGGTGGTGTGTGCATCGGCCAACACAGTCACGTCGTATCCGCGCTCCTGCGCCGCGTGAGTAGTGTGACGAACACAGTTATCGGTCTGCGCACCAGTCACATACAGGTGTCCAACCTGCAGCTCCTCAAGAATGGAATCAAGGTTGGTGGCTTCAAACGAACTGCGATAAATCTTACGAACCATGTTTTCGCCGGGCAGAGGCTTAAGCTCTGGCACAATCTGCCAGCTTTCCGAATCGACGATCAATTCTTCATCCGCGTGCTGCACCCAAATCACGGGAACTCCAGCAGCTCGCGCCTTGTCGATCGCCACATTGATTGCAGACAGAACCGCAGGAAGGTTGTAAGCACCCTCAACGACGCCGTTCTGAACATCGATAACCAATAACGCCGACTTGTCGCGGCCAGGAAGAGTAGTCATAACTGAATGCTACCCAACCAAAAGTAAAGCCCCCTATTTCTAGGGGGCTTCTTCCATATGGGTGTATCTGTGGAGATGTTGAGGATTGAACCGAGTCCGCTGATGCCCCTTATTTCCTTACAAACACTAGGTTTTTTGATTTGGCACAATCGTTTT
>JALQVK010000006.1 GCA_023260375.1 Rhodoluna sp.
AGCCCCACATCTGTGGAATGTGCTTGATGCGGCCAGCCTTAACGTCTTCCTTGTAACCCTTGAAGTAAGCCGAGTAGTTACCGGCGTTACCGACAGGTAGCACGTGAATGTCTGGAGCGCGGTCTAGGAATTCGACAACCTCAAAGGCGCCGGTCTTCTGACCCTCAATGCGGTCGGGGTTGACCGAGTTGACCAGGTGAACCGCATAGTTCTCAGCAAGGTCGCGAGCTAGGTCTAGGCAGTCGTCGAAGTTTCCCTTGACCTGCAAAATCTGCGCCTTGTGAGCTACGGCCTGAGCCAACTTACCTAGAGCAATCTTGCCCTTAGGAACCAGCACAACTGACTGAATACCGGCAGCCGCAGCATAGGCCGCAGCAGAAGCCGAGGTGTTACCGGTCGATGCACAGATAACTGCCTTAGCACCGTGAGTAACCGCCTTCGAAACCGCCATGGTCATACCGCGGTCCTTGAACGAACCGGTTGGGTTCATGCCCTCAACCTTTAGGTAAACCTCTTCGGCGCCAACCAACTTGGCTAGCGCTGGAGCGGCCACGAGTGGAGTACCACCTTCGCCAAGGGTGATGATCTTGGTGTTTGCATCGACGTCTAGACGATCAAAATATTCGCGAATTACTCCGCGCCACTGGTGTGCCATTAGTTGCCTTCCACTCTGATAACTGAAGTGATGGAATCGACCGCGTTTGAGGTCGAAAGTGCCTGAACAACAGCGGTCAGAGCAGAGTCTTTTGCGTCGTGAGTACCAATCAAAAGTTGAGCGGTAGGGTTCGAACGCTTGCTAGCGATGGATTGCTCAACGGTTTCCACCGAAACGTTGTGCTTTGCAAAAATGTTAGCAACCTCAGCCAAAACTCCTGGCTGATCTTTTACTTCCAAAGCGATCTGGTAACTGGTGGTGATTCGCGAGATTGGCAAAGTTGGGAGGTTGGCGTGAGCCGAATCGGCCAAGCCAGGACCACCAATGACGTGTCGCTTCGCAGCCGAAACCAGGTCGCCCAGAACTGCCGATGCGGTCTGTGCGCCTCCGGCACCTGCGCCGTAGAACATCAATTCGCCAGCGGCCTCAGCCTCAACGAAAACCGCGTTGAACGCCTTGCGAACCGAAGCAAGCGGGTGCTCCCTAGGAATTAGTGCAGGGTAAACACGTGCCGAAACGCCGGCCTCGCCCTGTTCGTCGGCTTCAATCTTTTCGCAAACCGCAAGAAGCTTGATGACGTAACCGTTTTCGCGAGCACTAGCAATCTGTGCCGGAGTAATCGAAGTGATTCCCTCTCGGTGAACGTGATTCAGGTCAACTTCTGTGTGGAAAGCCAGAGAAGCCAAAATCGCAACCTTTTGAGCTGCGTCATAACCTTCTACGTCCAGGCTTGGATCTGCTTCTAGGTAACCGAGGTCGGTAGCTTCGACCATGGCTGCTTCTAAAGAAAGACCTTCCGAGTCCATGCGGTCGAGAATGTAGTTGGTTGAACCATTCACGATACCCATGATTCGGGTTACCTTGTCACCTGCGAGTGATTCACGAAGTGGACGAATAATCGGAATTGCAGCGGCAACGGCGGCCTCGTAATAAAGCTGAGCACCAACCTGTTCCGCAACATCGAACAACTCGGTTGAGTGGTTGGCCAGTAGAGCCTTGTTCGCGGTGATGACATCGGCTCCAGCTAAAAGCGACTGACGAATTAGGGTTCGAGCTGGCTCGATGCCGCCCATAACCTCAATGACGATGTCGGCGGTAAGAATTAATGCCTCCGCGTCGGTGGTTAGCAATTCGGCCGGATTCGCTGGGTCGCGCATACTATTCAGGTC
>JALQVK010000109.1 GCA_023260375.1 Rhodoluna sp.
CAAATTAGAACCTTGGTTGAGGCTGGAATCCCGGTAATGGGGCATGTCGGCTTCACACCTCAGAGCGTAAACACCCTCGGCGGATTTAAGGTGCAAGGTCGTGGAGAAAGCGCTGAAGCGCTGATTGCCGATGCCCTAGCTGTTGAAGAAGCTGGAGCCTTCGCAGTAGTGCTAGAAATGGTTCCTGCCGAACTGGCCGCTGAAGTTACTCAGAAACTAAGTATTCCAACTATTGGAATCGGTGCCGGAGCCGGAACCGACGGACAGATTTTGGTGTGGCAGGATTTTGCAGGCTTACATGCTGGCAAGACGGCGAAATTTGTGAAACAGTATGCCCAGCTTGCAGATACTTTGCAGCAGGCAACTAGTGCCTACGTGGCCGAAGTTCAAAGCGGCACATTCCCAGCCAAGGAACACGAGTTCGACTCTTAGTCGTCCTCTTCGTCCCAAACTTTTGTGCGGGATGCCAAAGTTTCCAAGGCTTTGGCGGCCTTTTCAGCTGAATCGAATGGCCCAACCCGGTAGGCAGCTGCACTCAATTTTCCGAACTCAACCTGCTTGGTTTTCAGATTAAACCAGAACTCCTCGGGATTGCCCGCAGAGTCCAACGGCTGTTTACTCAAGTCGGCTCCTAAAATTAGAACTATGCCCAAGGATAATGCCGGTCGCCTAGTTCAGGGCAAAGTCTCACCCCGATTGGCAGTACCGAGCCACATCGTGCGGCCAGAATATGTTGGTAAACCAGCTCCTGCCAAGTTCACCGGAAGCGATGTAAAGACTCCCGAGCAAATTGAGAAAATTCGTGCCGCAGGCAAAATTGCAGCCAGCGCAATTGAAATGCTCCGAAACGAAATAAGGCCCGGCGTAACCACTGATTTCCTAGATCGTCTAGCTCACGACTTCGTGCTTGACCATGGCGCCTACCCCTCGACGTTGGGCTACCGGGGTTATCCAAAATCCATATGCTCTTCCATCAACGAAGTGATTTGCCACGGCATCCCAGACGACACCGTCCTAGAAAATGGCGACATCGTAAACATCGACATCACCGCATACCTTGATGGTTTTCATGGAGATCTAAACCACACCATTGAAGTTGGTGAAGTGAGTGAAGAAGTTCACAACTTAGTTGAGCGCACTCGGGAAGCTTTAAATCGTGGCCTTTTGGCGGTTGCCCCTGGTCGTCAGGTAAACACCATTGGCCTGGCAATCGAAAACTACGCCAAACGCTTCAACTATGGGGTGGTTCGCGACTTTACCGGCCATGGTGTTGGTGAAGCTTTTCACTCTGGGCTAATCATTCCGCACTACGACAGCGCACCAAATTACGCGACCGAAATCGAAGTCGGAATGGTATTCACCATCGAACCAATGTTGACCCTGGGCAGCTACCAGTGGGACATGTGGTCGGATGGTTGGACTGTAGTGACCAAGGATAGAAGCATCACCGCACAGTTTGAACACACAATCGCAGTAACCGAAACCGGTTACGACATCCTTACCCTTCCGTAACGAAAGAACTGAGAATGGCAAAAGTAGCAATCGGCATAGACATCGGCGGGACGGGCATCAAAGGCGGCCTCGTTGATGTAAAGAACGGCGA
>JALQVK010000176.1 GCA_023260375.1 Rhodoluna sp.
AGCAAGAGCGCTACCCAAACGAACTTTCCGGTGGTGAGCAGCAGCGTGTGGCCCTGGCTCGCGCAATCGTAAACAAACCGCAGCTTCTGCTTGCCGACGAACCAACCGGAAACCTTGACCCGGCAACCAGCCAGGACATCGTAAACCTTCTGGAGCGCATCAGCGCTGCTGGAACCACCATCGTCATGGCAACTCACGACCGAGGTATCGTTGACCGCCTCAAGCGTCGCGTTGTGGTTCTCAAGGACGGCCAAATCGTTAGCGACAGCCGTGGCGTTGGTTACGAGACTGCCGAGGCTAACCGATGAAGCTCGGATACGTTTTTGGTGAAGTAGCCCAAGGTCTAAAACGCAACCTCAGCATGGTTGTGTCAATCGTGCTCGTTACTTTCCTTTCGCTCACGTTTGTGGGAACCGCAGCTCTGCTCCAACTTCAAATCGGTGAAATGAAGAACTACTGGTACGACCGCGCACAGGTAGCCGTATACCTCTGCTCGTCTTACTCACCAGCCGAAGCCTGCCCTCAGGGCGAAGCCAGCGCCGATGTAAAGACCGCAATCGAAGCGAAACTCAAAGACAACACCCTCTCTCCTTATGTCGAGAAATACTTCTTCCTCGACCACAACCAGGCTTACGCCCAGTTCAAACAGGAGTTCGCAAACAACTCGGTTACCAAGTACGTAACCGCAGATCAGCTAAACGAAACCTTCTGGGTAAAGCTGAAGAACCCAGCCGATGGCGCAATCATCACCCAGAGTTTCAGTGGCGTAGCCGGCGTTGAAGAAGTCCGCGACCAGCGAACCTACCTCGACCAAATCTTCAGCATCCTGAACGCAGCCAGCCTTGCTGCAGTCGGTATCGCATCGGTCATGCTGTTCTCGGCAATTCTGCTGATCTCAACCACCATCCGACAATCCGCGTTCTCACGCCGCCGTGAGCTTGGCATCATGCGCCTGGTTGGTGCTTCAAACTTCTACATCCAGCTCCCATTCGTCATTGAGGGAGTGGTTGCTGCTGCAATCGGTTCGATTCTCGCCGGTGCCGCAGTTCTGGCCATCGTGCAGTTCTTCATTCAGGGCTACCTTGCTGCCGCCTTGCCGTTCACAAACTTTGTGGGTCTCTCAACCGGCCTGGTTTTGGTTCCGATTCTGTTTGGTATCGGTGTGCTTCTGGCCGGTTTCGCCTCAATCATTGCCATCAAACGCTACCTTCGCGCCTAGTAATAGCGCGCCCTGCGTTGCTAAACTGATTGGCTGACCACAAGGGTCAAAACATTGGAGTGAATCGTGCCTAGGGAAAAAGGCGAAAAGCTGGTTGCCAGCAATCGCAAAGCACGCCACGACTACCACATCGAAGACACCTACGAGGCCGGAATGGTCTTGAGCGGAACCGAAGTTAAGTCGTTGCGTGCCGGTCACGCATCCCTTGTAGACGGCTATGCCAGCGTTGAGAACGGCGAAGCCTGGCTCGAAAACGTCCACATTCCTGAATACACGCAAGGGACCTGGAACAACCACTCCTCAAGGCGCAAGCGCAAGCTGCTGCTCAACCGCCACGAGATCGAAAAGCTTCTCCAGAAGATCAAAGAATCTGGCTACACCCTTGTTCCACTAAAGATTTATTTCAAAGACGGACGCGCGAAAGTTGAAATCGCTGTCGCCCGCGGTAAGAAAGACTACGACAAACGCCAAGCCCTCAAGGAAGCGCAGGACAAGCGCGAAGCCGCCAGAGCCATGTCGTCCAAAGGTAAAGATTGGTAGTTCCCAGCGAACTCTAAGGCTATTTGTCTGAGCCAGGGGTTACTATTGAACTCCTGAGCAATCAGGAATTTGAAAACTACATATGGGGATGATCGGTTTCGACAGTGCACCAGTGCCTGAATGAAGCGGGTCGAGGATGCAGAGTTATCTCGTAAACGCTCTTTGCAAACTATAGGTGCCAAATCTAACCGCACCGACTTCGCCCTAGCTGCCTAAGCGCAACTAGCCTGAAGTCCGACAGTCCGGATTTGATCTCGTTCCGGGTCCTGTCGTTATCTAGAGATCTTGCTGCTTAGTTACGCCTTAGGGCTTCGCGGGACTTTCACTCAGGCTGGGTTTGTTGGTCAACTTGTTTCAGGGTATGGCCAGGACCGAGTAAAGCGATACTGAAACTACACCCGTAGAAGAATCAGAATCTTTGTTCTGGACGGGGGTTCAATTCCCCCCATCTCCACAGATACACCCATATGGAAAAAGCTCCCTAGAAATAGGGGGCTTTTTCATTTTCGGTATCATCAAGACATGCCGAACTCTGGGG
>JALQVK010000091.1 GCA_023260375.1 Rhodoluna sp.
TCGGGTGTGACGGGTGCCGAGTTTGCTTCGGCATACCGCGGCCTCGGCTCGCAGGTGACTCTGATTTCTTCTCGCGACACCGTGCTTCCCGGTGAAGACCATGACGCAGCCCAGCTGATCGAAGCAGTCTTCCTCAGAAACGGAATGCAGGTTCTAAGTAAGTCTCGCGCTGAATCGGCAGTGAACACCGGCAGTGGGGTAGAGGTAACTCTTTCCGACGGTACCGTGGTCAAGGGCTCTCACTGTCTAATTGCAGTTGGCTCGATTCCGAACACATCTGGTCTCGGGCTCGAAGAAGCCGGCATTGAGCTAACCGAAACCGGGCACGTGGTTGTGAACAAGGTTGCTCGAACCAGCCGTGCCAACGTTTACGGCGTTGGTGACTGCACCAACTTCTTCCCGCTGGCATCAGTAAGTGCCATGCAGGGGCGCACCGCCGTCTTCCACACCATGGGAGACGTTGCCATGCCAACCGAATTGCGTAATGTCGCGGCAAACGTATTTACTAACCCAGAAATCGCTTCGGTCGGTTGGTCACAAAAGGCTATCGAAGAAGGCCTCGTCGACGGTTCGATTTTCAAGGTGATGGTCGAAGCCAACCCTAGAGCGAAAATTGCAGGCATTCAGGATGGGTTTATCAAGCTGTTTTGTTCGGCAGGGTCGGGAACCGTTATTGGCGGTGTCGTCGTGGCACCTCGAGCCAGCGAACTGATTTACCCAATCGCGCTCGCGGTCGAAAACCGACTCAACGTAGACCAGGTGGCCAAGACTTTCGCGGTTTACCCGTCGATGTCCGCGTCGGTCACCGAGGCAGCTCGCGCCCTTCACCGACCAAACGTGTAGAAAAAACAGACCATCAGGTTAGTTCTGCTTTTGTTGGTATAGTTCGTAATACGAACTAATTTGAGGTGTGATTTTGAGCGAGAAAAACGATGTTGCCAGCGCACTCGTCAAGCTCTCATTCCTCGTGCAGTCGGTCTATGCGGAAGTTAGTGAAGCCTCAGGCCTCACCCCTCAGCAAGCGCAACTCATGTGTGTTCTTTGTAACCAGAATCTTGGTATGGCTCAATTAGCTCAAACTCTCGGAATCGAAAAATCCAGTCTGACCGGCTTAGTAGATCGAGTTGAAAAGCTTGGCTTTGTTAGCAGGAAGGTCTCGGAAAACGATGCACGCTCCAGCATTGTTCAGTTAACAAAAATCGGTACCAACGTTGTCCTGAAATTCCGTGGCGAAGCAACAGCGAAACTTAACGAACTTGTTGCCTGTATGCCTAAGAGGTACCGAGACACCTTCACAGATATCGCCGGACGAATCGTCACGGAACACGAAGTTCCTGCGGTTTTCAATCAAGTTTCATAAAAAAGGAAAACAAGAAAATGAGTAAGACAATTCAAATAAAGAAGCTGGCCGCAACTGCAGCCATCGCAGCAGCAACCAACTTGACCATCTACTTCGTTGGCTATTCGGTAGGTGCAAACTATCAAGTAAACGCAGGCGTGAGCATGCAGGTGCCTTGGTTCCTAGCCGCGCTGGCCACTTTCTCGCCGCTAATGATCGCTGGAGTGATCACAAAAGCCATAGCTACGAAGCGTCCCGGATTCCAGACCTTTGCCAGCTGGGCAGGACTCACAGTGGCAACCCTCAGCATTGGGTCGGTTCTTACGGCAACTCAAGACCCAGCCACGATAATCGCGCTGGCTTTGATGCACGTAGTAGCCGGAACGGCTTGGTTCTTGGCAACTAAGAAGTAAGAAAACTTCTTAGTCTTCGATGTCCATCAGGTGAGTGCCGGCTGGAACGGTGGTTCCAACCTCGGCCTTGATGTTCTTGATGGTTCCAGCCTTGTGAGCTTTGATTGGCTGTTCCATCTTCATAGCTTCAAGCACGATGATGGTTTGACCCACCTCGACGACGTCACCTTCGGCAACCGCAATCTTTACAACGCTCGACTGCATGTCGGCAACGACGGCTTTGCCGCTCTTTCCAGTTCCGGCGGCGGTGTGGCTCTTACGTTTAGGGGCTGCACCGGCGCTAGCGGTTGGTGCTGACCCGCCTAGGTGTGAAGGTAGTGAAACTTCGATGCGCTTTCCGTTGACCTCAACCACAACGTTGTTGCGAGCGTGACCTTCACCTGGAAGTTCGGTGATGCCCGTCCAAGGTTCAATGTCGTTGACGAATTCGGTTTCAATCCAGCGGGTGTAAACACCGAACTTACCGTTTGCTCCAATAAATGCTGGGTCGTTCACGATCTTTTCGTGGAAGGGAAGAACAGTTGGCATACCCTGAACTTCCATTTCGGCGAGCGCACGACGTGAGCGGGCAAGTGCCTCTTCACGGGTCTTGCCGGTCACGATTAGCTTGGCGATCATTGAGTCGAATGAGCCAGAAACAACGTCTCCAGACTGGATGCCGGTGTCAACGCGAACGCCAGGACCACCAGGAGCCTTGAACACGTGAACCGAGCCAGGCGCTGGCATGAAGTTTTTACCGGCGTCTTCGCCGTTGATGCGGAACTCGAACGAGTGTCCGCGGACCTCTGGGTCGGCGTAGTCGAGCACACCACCTTCGGCTAGGCGGAACTGTTCGCGAACCAGGTCGAGGCCGGTTACTTCTTCAGAAACCGGGTGTTCAACCTGTAGACGGGTGTTGACCTCGAGGAACGAGATGGTGCCATCTTGAGCAACCAGGAACTCACAGGTTCCGGCTCCAACGTAACCAACCTCTTTCAAGATTGCCTTCGATGAGTCGTAAAGACGCTTGACCTGGTCGTCGGTGAGGAAAGGAGCCGGAGCTTCTTCAACTAGCTTCTGGTGACGACGCTGTAGTGAGCAGTCGCGAGTTGAAACCACGACGACGTTGCCGTGTTCATCGGCGAGACACTGAGTTTCAACGTGACGAGGCTTCTCTAGGTACTTCTCAACGAAACACTCGCCACGACCGAACGCAGCGATTGCTTCGCGGGTAGCCGACTCGAACAGTTCGGCAACTTCTTCTTGCTTGTAGGCAACCTTGATACCGCGGCCACCACCACCGAAAGCTGCCTTAATGGCAACCGGCAAACCGTGAACCTTCACAAAATCTAGAACTTCCTGAGCACCCTCAACCGGGTTGATGGTTCCTGGGGCTAGCGGAGCTCCAACCTTTTCGGCAACGTGACGAGCCGAAACCTTGTCTCCGAGACGTTCGATGGCGTCGGCACTTGGGCCGATCCAGATGATGCCAGCCTTAATAACCGCGCGAGCAAATTCAGCGTTCTCGGCAAGGAAGCCGTAGCCGGGGTGAATGGCGTTGGCACCAGAATCCTTGGCGATTTTCAAAATCTTGTCGATGACTAGGTAGGTCTCGGCTGAGGTAGTGCCGTTCAGTGCATAGGCTTCGTCGGCAACCTTGACATGCAGGGCGTCGCGGTCTTGGTCGGCGTAAACAGCTACCGAGCCGATGCCAGCATCCTTGGCGGCGCGGGCAATGCGCACAGCAATCTCGCCACGGTTGGCAATGAGTACCTTCGTAATCTTGCGTTCAGTCATGCAAACAAGCCTATTCGTTTGTAAGTGGTTTAGCGGTTCCAAAAACTTGTGTATTCAACACCTAAAACCTGCGCTAAATCCCTGAGTGTAGGTAGAGAAAGACCGATTACGGTGTGGGTGTCGCCTTCAATGCGCGTTATGAAAGCTCCGCCAAGACTGTCGATGGTAAATGCTCCGGCAACTTTCAGTGGTTCACCGGTGGCTACGTAAGTCTCAATTTCAGCATCGGTTAGGTTGGCGAAGTGAACCACCGTTGAAGAAGTCTTGCCGGTCGCTGGCGGCATGGAACCGCCGTTTCGGTTGTCAATTAACCAGTGGCCAGAATGCAGTGTTCCTGAGTTTCCACGAAGTTCTCTCCACCGTGCAGCGGCAATCTCCGGCTCGTGAGGTTTACCCAAAGTCTTTCCATCGAACTCCAAAGCCGAGTCGCAGCCGATGATGATGGCGTTTTTCGCATCGGGATGATTCACTACTGCTTCGGCTTTCGCTTTGGCTAGAACCAAAACCAGATCGGCAGCAGAACCAATCAAACCCATGGCTTCGGCTCTGGCGCCTACTGCTTCTTCATCAACACCTGGGGAAATTGTGATTGGTTCAATGCCCCCGGAGCGAAGCAAAGAAAGTCGTGCCGGAGAAGTTGATGCTAGAACGAGGCGAGTCACGCCTAGATTCTGGCACACTTGAGAGGTGAATAAGACTGAATCTTGGGTAGGCCGTTCCTTCGAAGTAGATATTGAGAAGGTGGCTCATGGCGGAATCTTTGTGGCACGCCACGAGGGTCGCGTGGTGTTCGTATCCCATGTTTTGCCTGGCGAGCGCGTCAAGGTTCGAGTATTTGAAGATGCGGGCAAAGGTTTTTGCCGAGCCGAGCCAATTGAAATTATCAAGTTTTCTCAAGATCGTGTAACTCACTTCTGGAAAGAAGCAGGAGTTGGCGGAGCCGGAGGTGCCGAGTTCGGGCACATTAAGTTGGCACGTCAACGCGAATTGAAGGCCGATGTTTTGGAAGAAGCCTTGGATCGCTTCGCCGGTTTGAAGCAGCGCGTCGAAGTTGAGGCAGCCCCTGGCGACGATGAAAATAACGGTCTCGGATACCGAACCCGTATTCAGCTGCACGTCGACGAGCAGGGCTTTGTTGGTCCATACCGCGAGCGCAGCCACGAAGTGGTTCGCGTGAAGTCTCTGCCACTTGCCGTAGACGACATTCAGGAGATGGAATTCCACCACAAGAACTACCAGAGTGTGGAAAAGATCGAAGTTATGGCCTCGAGCACCGGTCAGCTGCAGTGGCTAATTGACAAAAAACTCCAGGGCGACGAACGACTTATCGAACGAGCGAACGGACGCACCTTTCGAATCACCGGTGGTGGTTTCTGGCAGGTACACAAAAAAGCACCGGACGTTTTAACCTCTGCAGTCAACGATTTCATTGAAAAGGCCGGAGTTCTGAAGCTCGACGCAGACAACCTCGACCTTTATGGAGGCGTTGGTCTGTTCTCTGGCACTATTGCTGCCAAGTTCGGTGAAACACTTCGCATGACCACGGTTGAGTCCTTCAAGCAGGCAACTGCCGATGCCACATTGAACCTCAAGGACCTCCCAAATGTGAAGGCTGTCTGCGAGCCGGTCGAACGTTTCTTGGCACCTCACAAGGATGAAACTGGCCAGGCTACCGTTGTGCTAGATCCGCCGCGTTCGGGTGCAGGAGCCAAGGTCGTGGGTCAACTTCTCAAGATCGCACCTAAGCACATCGTCTATGTTGCCTGCGATCCAGTTGCCCTTGCTCGCGACCTAAAGACCTTGCTCGAACACTACGAGCTTGCTGGCATTCGAGCTTTCGACCTGTTCCCACACACTCATCACGTTGAAACCATTGCGAGCCTTATTCGCAAATGAGCATCACCGACGACCAAACCAAGGGCAAGCCGTTAACGGTTGCCATTGTTGATGACCACGATGTAGTCAGGTTTGGTTTTGAGTCTCTTTGCGCCAAATCGAATCTGATTTTGCTTGCTTCAACTTCAACAGTGGCTGAATGTTTGACCGTCTTAGAAAAACGCAAACCTACGGTAGTGGTTTTGGACCTTTCCTTAGCTGACGGTTCCAAGGTTTTCGACAACGTAAAGACTTTTACGCAACAAGGAATTCCAGTTTTGGCGTTTTCTATCGGCGACAAAGTCAATAAAAACCGTGATGCGATCAAGGCTGGGGCTAGTGCTTTGGTAACCAAGTCGGCCGGACTTGAACAACTTGCGCAAGCAATCACCCGAGTCGCTGAAAATAAGCCCGTTTACAATTTACAAACGGCTGCGGCAATTGATTCTGATTTGGAATTCAAGGAAACTCTTGATTCGGGAAAGCGTGAAATTCTTTCTCTCTATTCATCTGGTTACGAAGAAAACCAGATTGCTTTTGAGTTGGAAATTCCGGAGCACGAAGTTAGCCAAGCAATTCAAGACATGATTGAGCGCTATTCGGCAGATGAATCGGGCGAAGTTGAGTACCGAGATGCCCGTCTGTCTGAAAGAGAAATTAACGTTCTGGTTTCGTATGCAACTGGAAGCACACAGAAGCAGGTTAGCTTCGCTCTTGGCATCTCCCCGGCTACTGTGAAAGAACATTTGGACCGCATTCGTAAAAAATATGCGGCGGTTGGTAGAAAAATCATCGACAAAACAGATTTCTTGAGACGTGCGATCGAGGACGGATTCATCGATGGGTCTGATTAAGCTAAAGATCCCGCAGACCAGTGTTGCAAAGCCCAGAATTGAGCGCGTAATTGGGCAAGTCTTTTCTCTGGCCGCTCTCGCAATGTCGATTCTTCAAATTTTTCTGGTTGCGATTCCTCACCTTAAATTCGGAAACCCTGCTTATCTAATCTTCAGCATCGTATTGATTCTGTTGTCACAACTGGTTGCCGCATTTAGTTTTTGGTTTGGCTCGGCTGACAAGCGGGTTTACTTTCTATTCGGCTTCTCTTATGCGGTTGCCTTTTTTCTCTACCCGATTTCGGTAGCCGGGGTAACTTCCTTCCCAGACGACTACCGTTCCTGGGTGTGGTGGTGGACCGGAACAGCGACCATCGCCATGACGATGTTCCTTCCCAGATGGTGGTCGTTTCTGTATCTGGGTTTCGTTCCGGTAAGTTACTTTTTCCTTCGCCAAAGTCCTAGTGGTGGCGCCGCAGATGCCGGCACGGCACTTCTAGATGCGACATATGTTGTCCTTTATGCCATGGCAATTCAGGCGCTAGTAGGAATGCTTAGAACAGCAGCAGCGGAAGTAGACGCTCGCAACGATTCGTTGGCTTTGATGTCCGTTAACCGAGCACAAATTGATGCCACCGAACTGGAAAGTGAACTGCTAGACGAGTTAGTGCACGATCAAGTTTTGACCACGATTCTTGTGGCGGCCAGCGCAGACACTAAAGAACGTAAGGAAATGGCTGGTGCCGTGGCTACCGCTGCCATCGAGAGATTACAACTTGCTGCCAGTGGAGAAGGACCAGAATTAGAAGAAGTTCAGGTTGGCACCTATGCAGAGTCTTTGGCCGCAACCTTGAAGCGGATCTATCCCGAACTCCCAGTGGCAATCACCAAGGAACGTGACTTTACCTTTCCTATTTCTGTTGGAATTGCAATCGCCGATGCAACAATTCAGGCAGTTACCAACTCGATGCAACATGCTGGCATTGGTGCTACCAGACAGGTGAGAATCAAGCTCTACAGCCAAGGTCTAAAAGTTGTGGTCATGGACGACGGTCGAGGTTTTTGGGAATCGAAAGTACCAAAAGACCGTCTCGGCATTCGCAACTCAATTCGGAGGCGAGCGCAGCTGGCCGGTGTCGAAGTGAGAATTAAGTCGGCACCCAGAAAAGGTGCGACCGTGGTTTTACTTTGGAGTCCGGATGCTTAATTCTCCGCGATGGCTATTGGCGCTCATATCGATTTCCTTCGGTATCTACCATGCTGTTCTTGGCGCACTCGCCTGGCAAAGTTACGACAACCTTTGGTGGCACTGGCTTTCCATCTTGATCTACCTGATTACTTTTGTGGTTTCGGTTAGCGCTACCGAAGGTTTGGCAATCGGGCGCGGGTTTGGCGCGGCGGTTGCAACTGGCGCGGTTTCAACAGTCATAATTTCAAATCTCGGAATCCACCATGGGCATACCGACCCTTATTCAACCTGGTATGTAGGGGGAATGGCTGCGCTACTGGGAGTGCTGGCTGCTCGAGGTCAATCGCCACTGGCTTGGCTTGCCGCGCTCATGGTTGCCTGGCTGGTTTATGCCGAGGGCGGGGTGGAAAGTCTTGCGGAAGTTGGCTTAGAGGGTATCGCGATTTTGATTGCCGCAGCTTCGGCCACGGCTGCGGCTTTGAAACGTGCCGACCAGGAGATCCAAGAATTAAGATTGGCGGAAATTGCATCTGAAGCTGGAATTGCTAGTGTGGGTGCGGCCAGTGCCGAACGCCGGAGAAGATTGAACAACGTCATGGAACGAGCACTCCCAGCGTTGAGTTTCATTTCTTCCAAAAAGGGCAACATTACGGCAGACGAGCAAAAAGAGTTGCGTCAGCTGGAGGCAAGTCTTAGAGACGATATCCGTGGCCGAATGCTTTTGAACGATGCCGTTCGGTCGGCTGCTCATGCCGCCAGGACACGAGGCATCGAGGTTATTTTCATGGATGAAGGCGGACTGCAGCAGGTCACCGATCGGGAGCTGCAAAACATTTTGGAAAAAGTTGCCAAGGCAATTTCGTCTGTAAAAGCGGGCAAGATTGTGGTTCGCTCCCCGAAGGGTGAAAAGTGGTTGGTGACGGTTGCTGCCACTAGACCAGGCACTCAGGCGCCGGATCTTTGGTTGCGTTTTTAAAATGGAGAACCGATGAATTTCTTCACCGGTTTCCAGTTCCCCCGACCTGCCTAAGCAAGCCTCCCCAGAATCACGAGCCCCGAGTCTCGAATTGATTCCTTGCCACAAGTATGGTGTTGGGAGTTAGGGGACACCAAACTATCGGGTGTCCACACTTTAGGGGACAGAGCTTTAGTCGAGACCAGGTCTGGTGCTAGCCGACCACTGTCCGAAGCCAGGAGTTAGGCTTCCACGCAAGATGGCATTGTTGCGACCCCAGCTGGATCGGAATTTCTTAGGCGCGCGTTCTTTAGCTGCCTCGGCGTCGTTGATGGCAGCATTTAGCACGGCAATCACGGTAGCAAGCTCGGCATCCGTTGGATTACCGCGCACCACCCTTAGTGCCTGCTGAACTTCTGCTTGCTCACTCATTACAGCGGAATATTTCCGTGCTTCTTTGGCGGCAGGCTCGCGCGCTTGGTGCGAAGAGCTCGAAGCGACTTGATTACCTCGATGCGAGTAGCAGCTGGCTCGATGATGCCATCTAGCTCACCGCGCTCGGCTGCTAGGAAAGGACTTGCCACGTTGTAGGTGTACTCGGCGGCAAGCTTTGCACGAACCGCGGCAACATCTTGACCAGATTCTTCAGCGGCCTTGATCTCGTTTCGGAACAAAATGTTTACGGCGCCCTGACCACCCATGACGGCAATCTCGGCTGTTGGCCAAGCGAGGTTGATGTCGGCACCCAACTGCTTCGAGCCCATAACGATGTAAGCGCCTCCGTAAGCCTTGCGGGTGATTACGGTAACCAGCGGCACGGTTGCTTCGGCGTATGCATAAAGCAGCTTTGCGCCACGACGGATAACGCCGGCCCACTCCTGGTCGGTGCCAGGAAGGTAGCCGGGTACGTCGACGAGGGTCAAAATTGGAATCGAGAAGGCGTCGCAGAATCGAACGAAACGAGCCGCCTTTTCACCAGCCTCAATGTTTAGGGTTCCAGCCATTTGAGAAGGCTGGTTGGCTACGATTCCCACGCTTCGACCGTCGACGCGGGCAAAGCCGATCAAAATGTTCGGTGCAAACAGTGGTTGAACTTCCAGGAATTCATGGCCGTCAACAATCGACTCGATGATTTCCTGCATGTTGTATGGCTGATTTGGTGAGTCAGGAATGATCACGTCAAGTGCGCGGTCGTCCTCGGTGATTTCCAGTTCACCGGCACCGTCATAGACAACGGTCTCGCTGAGGTTGTTCTCAGGAAGGTAGCTCAGTAGGTTGCGGCAGTAATCGATTGCATCGTCCTCGTCAGAAGCGAGGTAGTGTGCGACACCCGAAGTCTTGTTGTGAGTTAGAGCACCACCAAGCTCTTCCATGCCAACGTCTTCACCGGTCACGGTCTTGATGACGTCTGGACCGGTCACAAACATGTTCGAGGTTTTGTCGACCATGATTACGAAGTCGGTAAGTGCTGGTGAGTAAACCGCGCCACCAGCGGCAGGGCCCATGATTAGTGAAATCTGTGGGATAACACCCGAGGCCATTGTGTTTCGTTTGAAGATTTCGCCATACTTACCGAGGGCGATAACGCCCTCTTGGATGCGCGCGCCTCCAGAGTCGAGAATTCCGATTAGAGGTACACCGGTAGCGATGGCTAGGTCCATGACTTTGATGATCTTGTTTCCGGCAGCTTCACCGAGCGAGCCACCGAAAATGGTGAAGTCCTGGGAAAACAGAGCCACTTGACGACCCTGAATGGTGCCGACACCGGTAACCACGGCATCGCCGTATGGTCGGTTCTTTTCCATGCCGAATGCAGTTGAGCGGTGGCGAACGAACTCATCGAGCTCAACGAATGAACCTGGGTCGAGCAACATTTCAATGCGCTCGCGGGCGGTTTTCTTACCCTTGGCGTGCTGCTTTTCAATCGCAACGTCGCCGCTGGCGTGAACCGCCTGGTGGTAACGTTCGCGAAGGTCAGCGAGCTTTCCCGCAGTGGTTGAATAGTCTGGCTTATCGGCAGTCATGAAAGTAACGATACAACCTGAAACGCTGATTACGATTGTGGGAATGGACTTTTTCAAAAGCGCGCAAACGGTAAATCGTTTCGAATATGTTGAGCAAACCGGGTCGACCAACAGTGATTTGGTGGCCGCTGCAACCGCACATCCGAGCGATTATCCTCACCTGAGCGTTTTAGTTGCAGGCTCCCAAACTGCCGGTCGCGGTAGAACCGGGCGAGCCTGGGTCTCACCGGCTGGCAAGTCTCTCTCGATTTCGGTTTTGGTTCGACCAACGGGTTGGAGTTCGGAAAACTTGGGTTGGCTTCCCCTAATTGCCGGCGTGGCCATGCGTCGTGCTGTTCAGATTGCTCTGCCTAATAGCCTGGTCGGTTTGAAATGGCCCAATGATGTTCAAGTATCTGGGCTCAAGATTTCTGGCATTTTGAGTGAGTTGCTTCCAAATGCCACCGGAGTGGTAATTGGCTCCGGATTGAATTTAACTCTCGAAAAAGACGAGTTACCAATCGAGGCTGCAACTTCGCTAAAGCTTGAGGGTTCAGCGATTAGCCCAGACGATTTCTTGGCCGGCTACCTGAATGAGCTCGCAGAACTGATTTCAAACCTGGACGACGTGCCGGCTATCGTCCGGGCCGAATGTTCCACAATTGGCCAGAGCGTTCGTGCTATTTTCCCCGACGGATCTGAACAAATCGGTCTGGCAAGCGGAATCGACGACTCCGGACGACTTCTTATTTCGGTAGCCGGCGAACCACAGCTCTTGGCTGTGTCGGCTGCGGATATTCAACACCTGCGACACAATTAAGCGATGCTTCACTACGCACGATTTCGCCCGAGACTGACCAAGCTTGTTTTTCCTTGGCTTTTTCTCGGTTTGGCGAGCGCTGGAATTAGTTTTGCCGCAACCTACAAACTTTCTGATTGGCTGAATTACACAATTTGGGTCACCGCTGGCGTCTTCATTTTCATACTCTTTCTGCTACCAGCATTGCGTTATTCCGCCACCTACTTCGACGTCCACGCGGGGGGTTTGTCGCTCCGTCTAGGAATTGGATCCGCGAAACGCGTGGAGCTCGACTGGTCATCGATTGCTTCGATTTCAGCAACTGCGCTGAAAGGAATTGTTATTCGCACCAAAGAAGAAAACGAATACCTCCTCCGTGGTTACGCCAATCAGAAAGCCATTGTGGCGGAATTGAACCGCGTTCGTGGGGGAAAATAGTCTTATGACTTTTCGGGTAGGCGTAATTGGTGGTGGGCAGCTTGCTCGAATGATGGTCGAACCGGCGCTGGCGATGGGCTTAGACATAAAAGTTTTTGCCGAAAACGAAGGTTCATCTGCGGCCATAGCTGCCACCCAGGTCGGCGACTACACGAAAATCTCGGAAGTTCGCGAGTTTGCCAAAACCGTGGACGTCATCACTTTCGATCACGAACACGTGCCGTTGAATGTTTTGGAAGCTTTGGAAGCAGAAGGTGTTTCGGTACAGCCACCATCTAAAGCTCTCAAGTTTGCTCAAAACAAATTGCACATGCGAGCTCGCTTGACCGAACTTGGTCTACCGATGCCAGCTTGGGCCGAGATCAAAACCGCTGATGAATTGAACGCGTTTATTGCCGAAAACGGCGGCGTAGCAATACTGAAAACACCAATCGGCGGTTACGACGGCAAGGGTGTTGCAGTTGTTCGTCAGGCGTCGGATGCAGCGCAGTGGCTAGTCAACATCTCAGATTTCGGTGGAAGCCTGCTTGCCGAACAGAAGGTCGATTTTGTCCGCGAATTAGCGCAGTTGGTGGCACGTCGTCCGAGTGGAGAACTTGCTCATTGGCCACTGGTTCAAACCGTGCAGCGCGATGGCGTTTGCTCAGAGGTTTTGGTTCCAGCACCCAACGCGTCTCAAGAACAACTCAACCGTGCAGCGGCCATCGCCGAAACGGTTGCCAACGGGCTTGGGGTAACCGGAGTCCTGGCGGTTGAAATGTTTGAAACTGCCGATGGCCAGTTCTTCATCAACGAGTTGGCAATGCGACCACACAACTCGGGTCACTTCAGCATCGAAGGATCGGTTACCAGTCAATTCGAACAGCACCTGCGTGCGGTCTTAGACCTTCCGTTGGGAAGCACCGATTCGGTCGCAGCGCACTCCGTCATGGTGAATTTGCTGGGCGTAGACGATCTGAACGACTTTGTCAGCTCCTATCCAAAGGCCCTAGCTGCTTATCCTTCCGCGAAATTTCATACCTACGGAAAATCGGCACGCAAGGGTCGAAAAATGGGGCACATCACAGTAATCGGCAACAATCCCGAGACGGTGTTGGCCGACGCCAAGGGCGCCGCTAGCGTGTGCCTACAGGGCTAGAACCTAAGCCACGCCTAAACTTTTTCTATGAGCACACCTGTTGTAGGCGTAGTTATGGGTTCGGATTCCGATTGGTCGGTAATGTCCGATGCGGCCCAGGCGCTGAAAGAATTCGGCATCGACTTTGAAGTTGAAGTCCTTTCCGCCCACCGAACCCCGGAGCGAATGATCGAATGGGGTAAGGCCGCCGCTGGCCGAGGTCTCAAGGTCGTAATCGCTGGCGCTGGCGGTGCTGCTCACCTGCCAGGAATGCTGGCTTCGGTCACTACACTTCCAGTAATCGGAGTACCAGTCGCCCTCGCAAAACTTGATGGCATGGATTCGCTGCTCTCTATTGTTCAAATGCCGGCCGGTATCC
Source organism: Rhodoluna sp. (assembly GCA_023260375.1). Lineage (GTDB taxonomy): Bacteria > Actinomycetota > Actinomycetes > Actinomycetales > Microbacteriaceae > Rhodoluna. The sequence goes on from JALQVK010000091.1 coordinate 13,117, forward strand.
CGGTTGCTACGGTTTCCATCAATGGAGCTCGCAACGCAGGTATCTTGGCGGCCCGAATCATTGGCACCACAGACGCTGCTCTGGCTGAAAAACTTCAAGCCTTCACCGAGTCACTTAAGGTGGCTGTAGCCGAGAAGAACGAGAAACTAAAATCTCAAATCTAGGACAACGACGTAGCCCGTTTCGAGACCTGGAACGAGCCGACTCAAACCAGATGCGCAAGCGTGCCTGGTGGCTTTTGGCACTCAGCGCGATCTTCCCAGGCACCGCACAACTTGTCGGAGGTAATCGCAAACTCGGGAGCTTCGCACTTCGCTTTACGCTGGTGAATTTGGGTCTTCTAGTTTTGGCAGGTCTGCTGTTACTTATCAATAAGAGCTGGCTGGTTGCTATTGCAACTGTGCCGTTCATCACCACGGTGCTCGGATGGTATCTCTGGTTTTTCGGAGCACTCTTTGCATTGCTTATTTTTGACGCACTGCGCTTGGCGCAATTGGGTCGAGTGGATGGTCGTCCGCGATTGGTCTTGTTGCTTTCCTTCCTTTTGGTGGGAGTTTTAGGAACCGGATCGATTGTTTATGCCGGCAACATCAGCACCTCAAGTGCAGCAGCGATTGGCTCGATTTTCAATCAGGGTGGCGGAACCCAACCAGTCGATGGTCGATACAACATTTTGGTTTTGGGTTCCGATGCCGGTCGTGATCGCTTCGGCATTCGCCCAGACTCCATCTCGGTTTTCAGTATTAGCGCCGACACCGGTCGAGTTGCAGTTATTGGTATTCCACGTGGTCTCGAACATGTTCCATTCAGTGCCGACTCACCACTTTGGAAGGTTTACCCCAATGGTTGGGATTGCCTCAACGAGTGTCTCATCAACGCGATCTACAAGAATGTCACCGACAAACACGCTGACCTTTACCCAGACGCCGAAAAGCAAGGGTCCACCGCTGGCGTTGAAGCAACCAAGGACGCCGTGGAGGGCGTGACCGGGCTGAAGATCACCAGCTACGTGATGATCGAGATGCATGCTGTCAGCAAACTTATCGATGCCCTGGGTGGAGTAACTATCGACGTTAAGCAACGTTTGCCAATCGGCGGTCAAGCCGACGACGGTTCAGACGCCAAGGCTTGGATTGAGCCTGGCCAGCAACGCATGAACGGCTACACCGCGCTCTGGTATGCCCGCTCGCGTCACACCACATCGGACTTCGACCGCATGCGTCGCCAGAAGGAAGTAGAACAGGCGGTGCTAAAACAAATGAATCCAGCCACCATCTTCACTCGCTTCCAAGAAATCGCAGCCGCAAGTACCAGCTTGGTTAAAACCGATATTCCGAAAGACATGCTTCCGACCTACTTGGACCTTGCCAACAAGGTTAAGAAGCACGGCATGAAGGTACTCGATTTGGTTCCAGAAAACGGGTACCACCCGGGTAGCCCGAACTACTCGAAGATCAAAGCTGACGTAGCCAAAATCATCGCTAAAAACAAGTAGCAACTAAACTTCTTGAAGAACTAAATCACACGAGCGGAGCGTACGAGCATGAGTACTGAAGAGTACGCACTCGAGAACGGGTTGAAGAAAGTTGGCGCACGTCCGCCGCTACTTCAGTACGTTAAAGACGCTTTCAAGCGAGTTGATTTTGCGTACACCTTGGCTAGTTACACCTTGGAAGCAGGCAATGCTAAAAGCCGTTTGGGCAGCTGGTGGAACGTTTTGCTTCCAACCATTCAGGCAGGAACCTACGGTCTCATTTTTGGTCTCATCTTGGGCCAGAACAAACCGGATAACTTCCTACCTTTCTTGTTCACCGGTGTCTTTTTATTCAGCTACATTTCCGGCTCATTCAGCCTCGGCGCAGGCGCAATCATTTCTAACAACGGACTGGTGAAGAGTCTTTCATTCCCTCGTGTTCTTCTTCCGCTTTCGATTGTGATGTCTCAAACTCTTACCTTGTTCCCTCAACTTTTGGTGCTCGCAGTCATCCTTGTGGCGGTCCAGCACACCATCAGCTTCAGTTGGCTGCTCTTGATTCCGCTCATCGCACTGTTGTTCATTTTCAACTTCGGCTTGGCCATGATCATGGCTCGCATCACCGTCCACGTTCGTGACTTAAACAAATTGGTACCGTTCATCTCACGCATTTTGTTCTACGTCTCAGGTGTGTTCTTTTCGGTGGAGAAGATTTTCACTTCGCACAGCATCTATGCATTCCTCATCAAGTTGAACCCAATCTTCGACTTCCTGAACCTTGCTCGAAGTTTCCTCGTCGAGGGCTACCCGCAGCACCCAGAAGAGTGGATCACTGTATCCCTCTGGTCGTTCGGGATTGCCATCGTCGGTTTGATTTTCTTCTGGAGTGCGGAGGAGCGCTATGGCCGCGACGACTAAGACTAAGAAGGAAACCCGCGTCCCGGTTGTTGTTATCGACAACGCCGAAATCACTTACAAGGTTTTCGCTTCAGGTCGCCGCGCTACCCGCGGTAACTCTGGTGGTGGTCTTCTTTCCAAGAAGATGAAGCTTCAGGAAGTACACGCTGTTAAGGGCGTAACCTTCACGGTCTACGAGGGTGAATCAATCGGCATCATCGGCAGCAACGGTTCTGGAAAGTCTTCCCTGATGAGCGCGCTAGCCGGCCTAACCCCGCTTACCGGTGGAGCCATTTACGCGAACGCACGGCCAAACCTGCTCGGTGTTGGTGGTCTACTACTTCCAAACCTTTCCGGCGAAAAGAACATTTTGCTCGGCGGACTTGCCATGGGTT
>JALQVK010000152.1 GCA_023260375.1 Rhodoluna sp.
ATGGTTTCCTCTATGCGGGAAACGGCCCACAAGACGACTATGCGGTAGCCCGTCAGTTCTTAACCAAAAACTATTCCTCTGAGTGGCACCCGAGTTCGGAGACCTTGATTCAGAGTGGGTCAACCGAAGTCGTTTCAAACACCGGAACCAAAATTCGTTTAAAAGTTAATTTCGATGCACGGGTTAACAGCAGCGGAAACTATTTCTCCGAACCTGGGTCAAGCCGAGTGCTCGAATTTAGACTTCTGCAGGAAAACGGTCAGTGGCGCATTTCATCTGCACCAAACCTTACTACCTTGCTAGCCCCAAACTACAAAGTTCTTTTCAAGGCAGTGCCTGTTTACTTCTGGGATAAGTCGCTTTCTTATCTGATTCCGGATATTCGCTGGTTCCCAACCCGTGCCTCGTTGCCTACCAAGTTGACTAACGCACTAATCGACGGGCCGAGCGCCTGGCTACAACCAGCTATTCAAAACCTGATTCCCAAGGGAACAAAGCTGAACATCAACTCGGTGACGGTTGATACTGGCACAGCGTCGATTGATCTCAATGCCAGCGCATTGAAGATTCCAAACTGGAAACGCCCTTATCTTCGTTCGCAACTTCTCGCTACTTTAGGCGCGGTCGATGGCATTACCCAGATAGCGATTTCGATTGAGCGAACAACTCAAGTAATCGCCGCTGGAGCATCCGGAATGCCTGAAGATGCATCGATTTTGCCGATCCTCCTGACTCAAGAAGGTTTGAGTCACGTGGCAGGTACCTCAATGTTTGACATTCGCGGGACCAAAGAACTTACTAATGCCCAGGGGGCCACAGACTTTTGTGTTTCAGCCGATGAATCATTGATTGTGCTTCTCGGTCAAGGCAAGATTTACTCATACAACCTCGGTCTTTTGAAAAATGCGACGCGTTTGATAGATGACCGAACCAAACTAATCACTCCAAGCATTGACCCATTCCACAATATTTGGACCACCAGTAGTGTGCCCGGAGCAAACATTAGAATCACCGATGTGCTTGGCGGTCAAAAGTTCTTGAGTAGCCCTTATGGCAAGAAGGTTTCGATTCGATCTATAGCACTGAGTGTCGAAGGTTCACGGTTGGCGATTTTACATTCGTCGGTACACGGCGTCTCCGTTGATGTCTTCGCAGTGCTTCGCGACAAGTCTCGCAATGTGACCGGGCTTGGACCTGCAGTTGCGCTCAAAGACTTTGGATCAAAGGTAGACGCGATTAGCTGGTCGGATCACAGCACGATTACCGGTCTCGCGAAAGATAGCAGCGGCTACCAATCCGCTGTTCAAGTGATGGTCGGCGGTCCGTCATCGATACAGCGCCGAACCAGCCAAGGCGTAGCAGCACTCACAGTACTTGGCGGAAATCAGTATTACCTTGATTCTGAGGGAGGCTTGTTTGTGTCTCGCTCGATGGGTTGGGACCGACTTCGTTCGGAAGTTCAGGCCATACACATGGCCGGTCAATAGTTTTCAACAGATTTTCCCAAAACTCAGAGAGCCCTTTAGGACCTATCCAAAATTGTGGAATGAGTTTTCTCTTAGATTTATTGCTGCCAACAACCTGCCTATTCTGCGAGGAACTGGGTTCCAGAGTCTGTACCAAATGTGACGTCGAAATTGGTTCCGATCCTCGACTTGTGGTTCGCGGTGGCTTAATCGGATTTTCATCGATGAGCTACAACTCATCCGCTCGGTTACTACTGCGTTCTTATAAAGAGTTAGGGGAAAGCGAGCTTGCTTCAACTTTGGCAAAAAGCATGCTGCCTCTTCTAGGGTGTTTTCAAAATTCCCCAGAACTCCTGGTACCGATTCCAAGCAATAAAAGTTCTCTTCGCGAGCGAGGATTCAACCCTGCCGAACTGATTGCTCGCGAAATTTCGGTTCGGGTTTCCGGAATTCGGTGGCAAAATCTCCTTGCGAGAGTTAGAGAAACCAGTGATCAAACGAAGCTTTCACCTACAAAGCGCCGCGCAAACCAGGTTGGATCAATGATTTCAAAAGTCGGCGGTGGCAACGTAATTCTGGTCGACGACGTTGTAACGACCGGTTCTTCCCTGCTAGAAGCGAAGAAAGCTTTAGAAAATGCTGGGTTTTTTGTGGAAGGTTTCCTAACTTTCGCAGAAACCGAGTCAAAAGGGTGTAACTTGTCTACACAGGCACAGTCGCCTGAAGATGGAGGAACATCATGGAACTAAGAATTTCCGCAAAAAACCTAACCGTCTCCGACCGCTTCCGAGAATATGTCTCCGAGCGGGCCGAAAAAGTGGATCACCTGCTTCATAAAGTTCAGGAACTGGTCGTCAAAGTAACTAGACATGACCACTCACGCAACACAGGTCCCGAGGATCAGGTTGAATTGACTGTTTTCGCATCCGGCCAGATTATCCGTGCCGAAGCCCACGCTCAAGATAAGTTCTCCGCATTCGATGTGGCTTGGGGAAAATTGGCCGAACGTCTACGTCGGGCAAATGACCGCAAAAAGCCACATCACGGCCACCATGGTGCTCCTGGTGCCTCAGAATTGAGTGCCAGCGAATTCTCAGGGCTAGATGTAACTCCAGCCGATCTCGCTCTACTACACCCAAGCGAAGCAGCGGCCGAGGCACCAAACTACGGCGAATCACCGGTGGTAATTAGACGCAAAGAATTCCACGGTGAAACCATGACAGCCGATGACGCCATTTCAAACATGGAGCTGCTCGGTCATGATTTCTACCTATTCATCGACTCAGAAAACGGCAAGCCAAGCGTGGCCTACCGTCGCAAGGGCTGGAATTACGGAGTCATTGCCCTGGTCTAGCACTCAGGCGGTATCCAGCCTTCGCGGGTAAGATTAAGTAGATTGTCCCGTAAGGCTTGGAGTCGTTTTGGCATCGTTGATCAACAAGTTGCTTCGCGCTGGTGAAGGCCGTGTTCTGGCCAAACTTCGCAACCATGTAGTCGCTGTGAACGCCCTCGAGGAAGACTTTAAGGCGCTGACCGACGAACAACTAGCCGGTGAGACCGCAGCCCTACGTGAGCGTTTTGCTGCCGGTGAATCTCTAGACGATCTTCTACCTGAGGCCTTCGCCGCAGTTCGTGAAGCAGCCACCAGAACCCTGGGTATGCGTCACTTCGACGTTCAGATTATGGGTGGCGCAGCCCTTCACCTTGGCAACATTGCCGAAATGCGCACCGGTGAGGGTAAAACCCTTGTGGCAACTTTGCCGGCATACCTAAACGCAATTGCTGGTCGAGGCGTTCACGTGGTTACCGTCAACGACTTCCTAGCCGGCTACCAGAGTGAGCTAATGGGTCGAGTCTTCCGAGCCTTGGGAATGACCACCGGTTGCATCCTTTCCGGCCAGGATTCTCAAGAACGCCGTGAGCAGTATCTTGCAGATATCACTTATGGAACCAACAATGAATTTGGGTTCGACTTCCTTCGCGACAACATGGCTCACCACCAGAGTGAACTGGTTCAGCGCGGACACTATTACGCCATCATCGACGAAGTTGACTCGATCCTTATCGATGAAGCCAGAACCCCGCTCATTATTTCCGGTCCGGCCTCAGGTGACGTCAATCGTTGGTTTAACGAATTTGCAAAAATTGCCGACAAACTTGAGCCGATTATCGACTACGAAGTCGATGAAAAGAAGCGCACGGTCGGAATCTTGGAACCTGGCATCGAAAAAGTTGAAGACTACCTAGGCATCGATAACCTTTACGAGTCAGCCAACACCCCGTTGATTTCGTTCTTGAACAATGCAATTCGCGCCAAGGCTTTGTTCCGAAAGGACAAAGACTACGTCGTGATGAACGGTGAAGTTTTGATCGTTGACGAGCACACTGGTCGCATTCTGGCGGGACGCCGATACAACGAGGGTATGCACCAAGCTGTAGAAGCTAAAGAAGGTGTGGAAGTAAAGGCTGAAAACCAGACTCTCGCCACCGTAACCCTGCAGAACTACTTCCGTGGCTACGGAAAACTTGCCGGTATGACCGGTACCGCTGAGACCGAAGCAGCCGAATTCATGAGCACCTACAAGCTCGGTGTTATTCCAATTCCTACCAACCGCGAAATGGTTCGTAAGGACCAGCCAGATTTGATTTACAAGAACGAAGAAATCAAATTCGCAATGGTGGTTGAAGACATTGCAGCACACCACGAAAACAAACAGCCGGTCTTGGTTGGTACCAACTCGGTTGAAAAGAGCGAGTATCTTTCGAAGCTCTTGGCCAAGCGCGGTATTCGCCACGAGGTTTTGAACGCAAAAAACCACGCTCGAGAAGCGCACATTGTGGCTCAGGCTGGTCGCCTCGGAGCAGTCACGGTGGCCACCAACATGGCTGGCCGTGGAACCGACATCATGCTCGGTGGTAACGCCGAATTCCTAACCGTGGAGGCTTTAGCGGCCAGAGGATTAGAACCAGAAGCAGCCGAATATCAAGCAGCCTGGGACCAAACTTTCGCGGAAATCAAAGACGCGGTTGCCAAGGAAGCCGAACAGGTAATCGCAACCGGCGGTCTTTACGTACTGGGAACTGAACGCCACGAGTCTCGACGCATCGACAACCAGCTTCGCGGTCGTGCCGGACGTCAGGGTGACCCAGGTGAATCACGTTTCTACCTGTCGTTGACTGATGATCTAATGCGTGCCTTCAATTCTGGAGCCGCGGCTGCCATGATGAACCGCAGCGATATTCCAGATGAAATGGCGATTGAATCGAAACTGGTTTCTCGTGCAATTGCTAGCGCGCAGTCGCAGTTGGAAGCTCGTAACGCTGAGATCCGTAAAAATGTTTTGAAGTACGACGACGTCCTGTCCCGTCAGCGTGAAGCAATTTACGGCGACCGCCGCCAGATCCTTGAAGGCGATGACATCACTCCACGCATCGATGCTTTCTTGGCAGACGTCGTGGAAACTATAGTCAACCAGCACGCTGGAGATAGCTCCAGTGACTGGAATCTGGAAGCACTGTGGCGCGACCTGCAGGCAATTTACCCGGTTGGTCTGGAAATCTCCGAAGTTTTGGCGGAGGCAGGTACTCGAGCCCGACTCACCAAGAAGTTCCTAGTGAACGAACTTGTCAGTGATGCTCGCGTAGCTTATGCCAAGCGTGCTGCGAACATCGGCGAAGAGAACATGCGCGAACTTGAACGACGCGTAGTTCTTTCGGTGATTGACCGTAAGTGGCGTGAACACCTTTACGAGATGGACTACCTAAAAGAAGGTATTGGTCTCCGTGCGATGGCTCAGCGCGACCCACTGGTTGAATACCAACGTGAAGGTTACGTAATGTTCCAGCAAATGACCGGAGCTATTCGTGAAGAGTCGGTGATGTACCTCTTCAACCTAGAAGTTCAGGTAGAAAGCGCACCGGCCGAAGAAGACCTCACCTACAGTTCTCCTAGCGAAGAGGGAACGCCAGAGGTCAAGCACGAGCACGTCGATCACAACAAGAACAATGGTGGTCACGCTCCGGGCAGCAGCTTCTTCAAGAGCTAAAGCACGGTTATCGCGGTCGCTAACCAACGACCGACTCGGTGTTCTAGTCGAATCGTCATGGCACGAAGTCGTCCTCGGAATCTCAGAAGCACGATTGATTCGATCAATCCGGCCCGATTAGATTCCTGGTGAATATCGGTGACCACAATTTGTGGATAGGCGATTGGCTTTAACCCCATTGCTCGACGTCGATGAGCCAAATCCGCTGCCTTCTTTCGAAGCATTTGGTAAACGTCCTCATTGATTAACCCACCTAATTGAGTAACGCTTCTGGCGCCTTCAATTACCTCGATAATCGCCGGAGCCATGAACTCCAGTTCACGGCTGGCATCAGGTTTTATTACAGTTTGAAATTGCTCCTCATTGGTTTCTACTTTCATCCCCCGGTTTCCTTTCGTTTGGAAAAACGCTAGGACCCTTGAGCCTTCGGGTCTATGACCCCACTCTCTAGCTGTGGATAACTTTTTTGTAAGTCTTTGGAATTTTCCATAATCGGTTCATGAACATTGATCAGCTTTTCGAAGATTTAGAAAACGAATTCTCGGTTGCCTTAGAACAGGGCTCCAATAAGCCCAATTTCGGTATCCAAAAATTAACCACGACGGTTTCGGGCAGTCGACTCTCGCTCGATAATCCAACCCTTGGAGACACCTACGTGTGCGGGTTGGTGAGCGGTCGAGCAATTTGGAGGTTCCAACCCCATCGCACGCTAAATGTGGCGAGGCTGACATTCAACAGTGACGT
>JALQVK010000156.1 GCA_023260375.1 Rhodoluna sp.
ATTCCACGATTAATTGCAGTGTTGTGAAGGATTTTTCCGAGCCAGGCGTTGATATTGGTTCCCTGTTCGAAGGTGTGCCAGTAGCGATAAGCCTTGGCGAAAGTCTCTTGCAGCAGATCTTCCGCATCGTTGCGGTTGTAGTTGCTTTCCTTCATGGCCTGAGGGAACATTTTGTCCATCAGCGGGATAGCCTGTTGCTCGAACTGCAGAAGCTTCAGCGCTTCGGCGTCTTTGGTGTTTTTGTTCTCAGTCATTGCCTTTGAGTTTAGACGGGGAGTTACCGCTTTTGGCGATGGTAACTTAGAAACAGATGGTAAATCATACTTTTTCTCGTTGGAGCGCACCTTTAGCGTTCCGCGCGCTTTCAGCAACTGTTGAACTACCAGGCTCGAAGTCGCTCACCAATCGCGAGTTGGTTTTAGCTGCGTTAGCGTACGAACCAACCAGTTTTGCTGGTGCTTTAGTTTCTCGCGATAGCAGCCTCATGCTGAACGCTTTAGAGTCGCTGGGCTCGGTTATTTCGAATGGCGGAACCACCTCTCCAATCGTTGGTCCTGCATCGTTAAACGTTGATGCCCAGATTGACTGCGGCCTTGCCGGAACTGTGATGCGTTTCGTGCCTCCGCTTTCAACATTGAACCGCGGAAAAATCACTTTCGATGGTGATGAAGGTGCTCGTCGCCGCCCAATGGACACCACAATCACCTCACTTCGAGCGCTGGGTGTGCATGTTGAGGCTGACTCTTTATCGTTGCCTTTTTCGGTAATTGGTACTGGTGAGGTTGAAGGTGGCGAACTTACTATCGACGCGTCTTCGTCGTCGCAGTTTGTTTCGGGGCTATTGCTGGTGGCGCCGCGATTCAAGAACGGGCTAACTCTTCGACACGTTGGCGAAAACCTACCGTCTCTTCCCCACATCGAAATGACTTTGGAATGCTTGCGTCAGCGCGGTGTGAAAGTTTCTAATCCGGAACCCGCTGTTTGGCGAGTCGAGCCAGGCCCGATTGCCGGCGGCTTCAAGCAGATTGAACCAGACCTTTCGAACGCGGGTCCGTTCTTGGCAGCGGCGATGGTGGCTGGTGGTTCGGTGACGATTTCTAGTTGGCCAGCGACCACTACGCAGGTTGGAAATCACTTCGACGGAATTCTTCAGCAAATGGGCGCCGAAATTGTTCGCGACGAACGCGGACTCACCATCACCGGCACTGGCGTGATTCACGGCATCGACATCGATCTGTCAATCGGTGGCGAGTTGGCGCAGGTCGTTGCGGCTTTGGCAGTGCTTGCCGACTCCCCTTCACGCATTTCCGGCATTGCTCACATCCGCGGTCACGAAACCGATCGTTTGGCTGCTATGGCGACCGAGATCAACCGTATCGGTGGCAACTGCAAAGAGACCGAAGACGGCTGGATCATCGCTCCGACCAACACCTTGCATGGCGACCTTTGGCATTCTTACGAGGATCACCGAATGGCAACCGCCGGCGCGATCATTGGTTTGCGAGTACCTGGCATCGAGGTTGAAAACATTGAAACAACTTCGAAAACAATGCCTGACTTTCCTTCAATGTGGGCAAACATGCTAGGCGGCAATTAGTGAGTTGGCTTTACGAGCCTGAACCTGGGGGCCACGACTTGGACGAAAGCGATATTCGCATTCGCCCTAACCCCAAGGGAAACAAACCTCGAACCAAGAACCGCCCCGAGTACAAAAACGCACCAATCGGCATGGTTACCGGCGTAGACAAGAGCCGCTACCACGTGCTGCTCGAGGGCGAAAACCGAATTGTCATGGCAACCATGGGCAAAGAAATTCGCAAGGCAGGTGCTGTGGTTGGCGACCGCGTGGCACTTAGCGGCGACACCTCGGAAACCGTTGGCGCCCTAGCTCGAATTGTTCGAGTTGAAGAACGAACCAGTTTGCTAAGACGCAGCGCCGACGACACCGATGTGGTCGAGCGCGTCATCGTTGCCAACGCCGACCAGATGGCGATTGTAATTGCCGCCGCGAACCCAGAACCGCGTACGCGTTTGGTCGACCGTTATTTGGCGGCTGCCTACGACGCTGGGCTCTCTCCGATTTTGGTAATTACAAAAACCGATCTCCAAGACCCTGCCGAATTTTTGGCTAACTTCGATTCACTCGACATCCCCGTCATTCAAACACGATCGGATTCTCCGAAGCTAAACGAATTACACAAACTTTTGGCAGGTCACGTGACGGTCACAGTGGGTCACTCCGGAGTTGGAAAATCTACGTTGGTGAACGAATTGGCACCCCATGCCGATCGCGCTACCGGCGTGGTCAACGAGGTAACCGGCCGAGGGCGTCACACGTCGTCTTCCGCTCGTGCTATTGACCTTGGCGATGGTTGGATCATTGATACTCCTGGTGTTCGCTCGTTCGGACTCGGGCACATCGACCCTGACAATTTGGTGAAAAGCTTCGCAGACCTCTACGAGGTTGCCAAGAACTGCCCACGCGATTGCAGCCACGAAGCAGGCTCACCAGACTGCGACCTGGACGAAGCAGTCGCTGCCGGAACCTTAAACGCTGGTCGAGTCGATTCACTTCGGCGCCTAATCTCTTCTCTCGCAGGTTAACCTTTTATCGTGACCTACCAAGACGACCTCGACCTTGCACTTGAACTTGCCGAAATCGCGGACGCAATTTCACTCGCTCGTTTTCGTGCGCTTGACCTTCACGTAGAGAGCAAGCCTGACCGAAGCCCGGTGACCGATGCCGACCGCGCGGTTGAACTTGCCATCAAGGAAGTTCTTGCTGCCAAGCGCCTAGACGACGGCATTGTTGGCGAAGAGTTTGGAAACTCTGGTTCCACCACACGCAAATGGATCATCGACCCAATCGATGGAACTGCAAATTACCTCCGTGGCGTCCCGGTTTGGGCAACTCTGATTGCACTTTCTGTAGACGGCAAGGCTGTTCTCTCGGTAGTTTCAGCCCCAGCTCTAGGACGTCGCTGGTGGGCAGCGCCTGGTATCGCAAAGACTTCAGACATCGACCACTCGGTTCGCGATCTGAAGGTAAGCGCGATTTCCGAGCTCGAGCACGCTTCACTTAGTTACAACAACCTGCAACTGTGGGACTCCTACGGCTATCTTGAGCGACTAATCAACCTAAGTCGCAAAGTCTGGCGCACTCGCGCTTACGGTGATTTCTACAGCTACATGCTTTTGGCAGAAGGTTCACTCGACATCGTTGCCGAACACGACTTGAAGCTCTACGACATTGCCGCACTTGTTCCAATTGTGGAGCAGGCTGGTGGCCGATTTACGGCAATCGATGGGCCACTAAATGAAGAGACTTCTAGCGTTTTGGCTACCAATGGGCAACTTCACGAAACCGCGATTCAGCAACTAACATAGTGACTTTATGTCACACCAGTGCTAATGTCTTAACAAAGAAGCAAACTATCGTTCGTGTAAGCATGCCTGGAGTTTGAAGTGAACCAAGAAGAGACAGTTCTACCCCTCAGCGAATTTATCGACCTAGACCGCTCGGGTCCGATTCCCCTATATTTTCAGCTCTCTCAGCGCATCGAGAAAGCCATCTCCGAAGGTCGCTTGGCTGCCGGCAGCCGACTCGAAAACGAGGTTTCCCTCGGTGAGCGTCTTGGACTAAGCCGTCCAACCGTTCGTCGCGCGATTCAAGAACTTGTCGACAAGGGACTGCTAGTTCGTCGTCGTGGTATCGGTACCCAGGTAGTGCACGGCCAAATCAACCGCAAAGTGGAACTCACTTCCCTGTTCGACGACCTTGTCAACTCGGGACAAACACCAACGTCGAAGGTTTTGGAAGTTCGCCGCACCACCGCGGATAAAACCATCGCCGGCCACTTGGGTGTCCGTGTTGGATCCCCAGTGCTTTTAATTCGACGTCTTCGTTTTGCAGAAAACGTGCCAGTCTCAATTCTCGAGAACTGGTTGCCAGAGGATTACACCGATCTAGCCGAAGAAAACTTTTCGACCCACGGTTTGTACCAGCTCCTCAAGGCTCGCGGTGTGACCATGAAGGTTGCTAAGCAACGCATTGGCGCCCGCAAGGCTAACCAGAGCGAGAGCGATCTGCTAATGGTTGAAAAAGGTTCAGCACTTCTCACCATGGAGCGAACCGCTTTTGACTCAAACGGCAAAGCGGTTGAGTGGGGTCACCACTGCTATCGACCGGATCTTTATTCGTTCGAAATTACTCTCGTCGAGAAATAACAATTTGCGTTTTCAGGAACGTTCCAGAAACATTTGTCCTAACATTAGGTTAAACAAATTAGTTAGGTAAAAAATGTCAGGAAAAGTTCGCGTTGGCCTAATTGGCGCAGGACGCATTGGTCAAGTACACGCAACCAGCATCGCTGAAAACCCAGATGTTGAATTCACTTACATCGCCGATGTTTTTGTAGATGGTGCAAAAAAACTTGCCGACAAGTACGGAACGAAAGTCACTGCTGACCCGCTAGAACTAATCAACGCCGATGACGTTGACGCAGTGATTGTCTGCTCCCCTACCTCAACTCACGTAGATCTCATCTCTGCCTCGATTGATGCTGGCGTGCACGTAATGTGCGAAAAGCCAATCGATTTAGACATCAACCGCGTAGACGCGCTGCTTGGCAAGGTAAACGACGCCAAGACTCAGATTGCCCTCGGCTTCAACCGACGCTTCGACCCGAACTTTGCATCAATAAACAAGCGCGTGAAGTCTGGGGAAATTGGAAACCTTGAACAACTGATTATCATCAGTCGTGACCCGGCTCCAGCGCCAAAGGAGTACATCGAGGTTTCCGGTGGAATTTTCCGAGACATGACTATTCACGATTTCGACATGGCCCGCTTCTTTGTTCCTGAGATTGTCGAAGTTACCGCTCGAGGCGCCAACAGCTTCAGCGACTACATCGCCGAAGTTGGAGACTACGACTCGGTAAACGTAGTGATGCGCGGAAAGAACAACGAATTAATCACCATCGTTAACTCCCGACACGCGTCATTCGGTTACGACCAGCGCATCGAGGCCTTCGGAAGCCTTGGAATGCTGACCGCCAGCAACCAGTTGCCAACTACGGTTCGTGCTTACACCGCAACCCAGACCGAAGTAGCAGACCCTTACCTCAACTTCTTCCTAGAGCGATACATGGTTGCCTACCGACAGGAATTGGCCGAGTTTGTTGCTGGTATTCAAAACGGCAAGAACACCAACCCTTCATACGAGGATGGTCGCCAGGCACTTATCCTCGCCGATGCTGCGCTGGAATCTGCGAAGACCGGCAAGTCGGTTTCAATCTAAGCTCGAACACCTTCATTTAGAGCGAAAATCCCGCCAACTAAGACAGTTGGCGGGATTTTCGTTTGTTGGTTGGAAACGTTTAGATAGCTTCGATAACCGAACGCAGGAATTCAACGCTGATTTTTGCGTCCTCGTATGGGCCCGAGCCCTCAGCTGGTTCCTCTTGAATGACGTTGTCCTGTTCCAACACAAACCAGCCCTGATATCCGGACAACAATAGGTTTCTGACGATTGCGCGGATGTCGACATCGCCTTTTCCGAGTGGACGGTACATACCTTGCACGACTGCGTCGTAGTAGGTGACTTCGCCATCCTGAACTTTCTTTGCCCAAACTAGGTCGACATCTTTGAGGTGAGAGTGAGCAACTCGCTTTGAGTGTGCTTCCGAAAACCAAACCGGGTCTGCTCCACCGATAACCATGTGACCGGTGTCGAGGCAGAACGCGATGTCACTGCCATTCACAACCTTCACTACGTCTCCGTGAGTTTCAATAATGGTTCCGACGTGTGGGTGCAAAACTGCCTTTACTCCAACCGATGTAGCCAAAGCCGAAATGGCATTCAGATTCTTGAATACCGTTTCCCACTGTTCGTCGGAAAGCTCCGCGCGCTTTTCGTCATAGCCAGCTTTGCCGCTGTCTGCTGCCAGAACAAGAGTGGTGGCCCCGGTTGCAACGTAACTACGAAGCTCTTCCTCAACGATTGGAAGTGGGTTGTGAGCTGGATCGTGCAACAAAACTGGGAAGAACCCGCCGGTAGCGTGCATGTCTAAATCGTGAAGAACCTTGGCACGAGCCTCGGCCTCAACCGGCAAGAAGCCCAGTGGACCAAACTCGGTAGCTTTGAGGCCAAGCGAAGCCATTTCACGCAAAACGCGCTCTGGACCCATTTGGTGACCCCAACCTGGAACTTCACAGACACCCCAAGAGATAGGTGCTCCGGCTATTTTGTCGTATTGCATCATCTGCCTTTCAAGCTATTGAACAACTAAATAGTAACAAGACCTAAGTATTTGTTAGAACAATTCATTTGACAGGTTTTTTTCGACTGAAAGTTCACAGAACCCCGTAAAACTAACAAAGTCCGACTAAGTAACCAATTCGTTGCGAAATGATAACGACACACCTGTGTTTGGGGTTAGACTGCGTTTGTTAGAACATACTTACTTTGTTAGGCAAATCAGCTTGACTCATTTAACTCATTGTTGAGAGGAAACAAATGTCGCTAAAGATGAAGGCTCTGGCCCTCGCTGCTGTAGCTGCTATTGCTCTGTCGGGTTGTTCCGCAGCTGCACCAGCAACCACCGACGCAGGCCACAAGGACCTAAAGATCTGTGTTTACACCCACGGAGACGGTGGTTCATTCTGGACCGTAGCTCAGAAGGGTGCCGAGGCAGCAGCTGCTGACCTAGGTGTAACCCTTGACTACCAGGGATCGAACAACGACTCAGCAAAGCAGGCTTCGACGATTGAAGCCGGTATCGCTGCAGGTTGTAAGGCAATCGCTGCATCAGCACCAGACGCAGGCGCCATCAAGGACGCCATGCTAAAGGCACACGCTGCGGGTATCCCAACCGTAACCATGAACTCGGGCTCGTCCGTATTCAAGGAGCTAGGTGCATTCACCCACGTTGGTCAGGATGAAATCATCGCTGGTCAGCAGGCTGGTCTAAAGTTCAACGACATGGGCGTCAAGCACGTTCTATGTCCTATCCAGGAAGCCGGTAACTCGGGCCTTGCAGACCGTTGCAAGGGTCTAGCACAGACCTTCAAGGGTAAGGCAACCAACTTCAACCTTGACGGTGGACTAGCAGACCTAACCGCTGCTTCTGCCAAGATCAAGGCTGCTCTACAGGCAGACACCTCAATCGACGCTGTCTTCGCGCTAAACGCTGACATCGCTGCTAAGGCTGTTCTACCTGCTGCAGACGAACTAGGTCTATCGCTAAAGATCGGTACCGTTGACATGTCTCCTGAGGCACTAGACGCTATCGCAGCTGGAAAGATGGAATTCGCTATTGACCAGCAGCAGTACGCACAGGGCTACCTATCGGTTGTCTTGTTGTACCTAAACCTAACCAACGGTCACGAGCTAGGTGGCGGTCAGCCAATCTACTCAGGTCCTGGCTTCGTAACCAAGGACAACGTTGCTAACGTTCAGGCTCTAGTTAAGGCTGGAACCCGCTAAACAAAGCACCACGGATTTGGGGGTGGGTTGTTCTCAGCCCACCCCCAAATTTTTTAACAAAACATCGCACCAAATCGAAAGGCAGTTCAATGTCGACACCTACGACAACTGACGAAAGAGTTAAAAAGGCTTCTTTCATTACCAAGGCCCTGCGCCGCACAGAGGTGGGAGCACTTCTAGGCGCCATCGCAATCTTTATCCTGTTCACCTCCACCGACACGACCGGAAACTTCGCAAAGCTTCCTGGTATTGCCGGCTGGACCGACATCGCAGCACCGATTGGCATCGTAGCCATTGCGGTTGCACTGTTGATGATCGCCGGTGAATTCGATCTTTCTTCCGGCGTAATGGTCGGAACCACTGGCCTTCTAGTCGGTATGCTCGTTTCGAAATTCGGACTCAACATCTGGGTCGCAATCGTAATCGGTTTGGTTTTCGCGGCCGGCATCGGCTTCATCAACGGCTACATGGTTCTCAATACCAAGCTGCCCTCGTTCATCATCACGCTAGGTACCTTCTTTATTCTGAAGGGTGCGAACTTCGCCCTAACCATGATCCTGACTGGTTCGGTTCGTGTTACCGGCGTTGAGAAGGCCTCGGGTTTCCAATCGGCTCACGACATCTTTGCGAGCACCTTCAAAGTTGGCGACCAGAACTTCCAGATTTCGCTAGCTTGGTGGCTGGCATTGACCATCGCAGCAACCTTCC
>JALQVK010000029.1 GCA_023260375.1 Rhodoluna sp.
TGGGTTATCTGGGGTAAGGCTCAAACCCGAATTATTCAGGGTAAAGAAGCCAAGCCAGATGTTGCCTGGGCGAACATGGTGAAGGCACTTCAAGCCGCCATCAACAAGCTCAACTAAGTAAGTTATTTGATACCAACGAGCGCTACTCAAATGTGGCGCTCGTTGGTTTCATAAGTTTCCAAGGAGAGGCAGAAATGGCTGCTACCGAGCAAATCGAAAAGACCAAGAAAAAGAAGGTGAAACCGGTTTATCCGGTTAGTCTTTCTGGCATCATCTGGAAGATTGTCACACTGGGTCTAGTCGACGCAGTAGTTCTCTTCATGATCATGGTGATGGTCGCGCAAGAACGTATTACCGAATCGGTAGTAACAGCAATTGTGGCCGGTATCATCAACTGGATTTACCTTCGTCGTGGTGGTCTTCCTGCCAAGTACTTGGCTCCAGGTGTGCTTTTCCTAATTGTTTTTCAGGTTTATGTTCTTGTTTTCAGCGGCTACACCGCTTTTACTAACTATGGTTCGGCTCACAACGGTGATCAGAACCTTGCGATTCAAACCATCAAAAATGCTGCCTATCGCGTGGTTGACGGGGGAGAAGACTTCGTCGTAGTTCCAGGCACCGATAACAAAGATGGTCAGCCGGCACTTTTGCTCACCAGTAACGTTGACAACAAGGTCTACCTGGGAAAAGACGGTAAAGCAAAGGTTGAAATTCCTGAGGGTAAGTACACACTTAGCGATAAATGTGCCGATCCTTATGCGGAAGACACCACCACGTGTGCCCACGCGGCAAAGACCGCGGTTGGTTTCACACCGGTCAAGATTTCTGAGCTAACTCCCTACCAAATCCGAAAGTATTACTCGCTACGAGTTGTGATTGACCCTGCAAATCCAAACCTTGGAATCAAGACTGCAGACTTAGCGATTGCATCTGAAATTCAGGCAACCCTCTCATACGATGAGAAGACCAAGTTCTTCACCGCACTAGAGGATGACGAAAACGGAAAGTATCTTAAGGGTGATGTTTTCAAGCCGGCTGACAATGGTTACTACCACGTAAACGGAGACATCACCAAGGCGCACTTGGATGCCGGTTGGCGAGTCGAAGTAGGTCTAAAGAACTTTGTGACCATCTTTACCGACCAGCAACTAAGGGCACCGCTTTTCAAGGTGATTCTCTGGACCTTCGTATTCGCCTTTGCCACCGTTGGAAGCACCTTCCTGGTTGGTATGGCGATCGCGTTCTTGTTCAACCACGAGAAACTCAAGGGAAAGCGCTTCTACCGCTCGGTAATGATTCTTCCTTATGCCTTCCCAGCATTCCTCTCGGCTTACGTTTGGGTTGGTCTGCTAAATAAAGAACATGGTTTTGTAAACACCGTTCTTCTTGGCCAACCTGCCGATGGCGACAACAACATCGGATGGCTAACCGAAGAAGGACCTGCTCGTTGGGCCGTGCTTTTGGTAAACCTTTGGCTTGGTTTCCCGTACATGTTCCTTATCGTGACTGGCGCCCTACAGTCGATTCCAGCCGAACTGACCGAAGCTGCTCGAATTGATGGAGCGAGCCCTTGGCAGAGCTTCCGACTAATCAAGTTGCCGCTGCTGTTGGTTTCAATTGCTCCGTTGTTGATTTCGTCGTTTGCATTCAACTTCAACAACTTCACGATTATCTACCTGCTAACCAAGGGTGGCCCGAACGATTCAGGTGTAACCGACTACGACGTGGGTGGTACCGACATCCTGATTACATTCGTTTACAAGATCGCGTTCTCTGGAACCGGTCAGAATTACGGTTTGGCTAGCGCGTTCTCGATTCTGATCTTCCTTGTGATTGGAACTTTGTCGCTAATCAGCTTCCGCCGCACCAGAACCCTGGAGGACATCAACTAATGGCTGACATCTCTGCAAAAATGCCTAACTTCAAGACCAACGTTCGACGCCGTGGTCCGTTGAAGTGGTTGTTCACCACCGGTTGGCGCCATGTGTTGGGTCTTGCGATTTGCGTTTACGCAATCTTCCCGATTCTGTACATCTTGTCGACCTCGCTTTACCCAAACAACGACATTAACAACACCACCGCACTGTTCGCAGATGTCTCTTGGGCGAACTACGACGCACTGCTTGCTAACGCGGACGGCAACCGCCCATTCCTAACGTGGTATGTAAATACCGTGGTCATTGGTGTGTTGACCTCAATCGGCTCAGTCTTTTTGTCGGCGCTTGCCGCGTACGCATTCTCGCGACTTCGTTTCAAGGGCCGCCGTGGTGGCCTAATGTCGTTGATTCTGATGCAGATGTTCCCTTCAATCCTTGGCTTGGTGGCTATCTTCTCGCTCATGAGCGACATTGGCCAGGTTTTCCCTCAACTCGGTCTAAACAGCCAGCTTGGTTTGGTCATGGTTTACATGGGTGGTGCCCTGGGTGGTGGAACCTACCTAATGTACGGATTCTTCAACACTGTCCCCAAAGAAATCGACGAGGCTGCCAAGATCGATGGTGCTAGTCACGCACGTATCTTCTTCACCATTACCTTGCGTCTGGTTGCTCCGGTTCTAGCCGTGCAGATGCTGCTCAGCTACATTGGTGTTACCAGCGACTATGTTTTGGCTTCGATCTTGCTGAGCGACCCGGAGAAGTTGACTCTCGCAACCGGTCTTCAGACTCTGATTAACGACCCTTACTCGAAAGACTGGTCGATGTTTACCGCGGGAGCGATTCTTTCGGCTCTGCCAACCGTGGTCATCTTCTTAGTGCTTCAGAGATACATCACTTCGGGTCTTACTGCTGGAGCAACTAAGGGCTAACGAATGTTGTTAGCTTTGAGCACTGCGGTAACACGTGCTTGTTGCTTTGCAACCCATTGCTGAACTCTAGCCTGCTCGTTCTTGATGTCAGCTGAGCTGTAGCTGGCAATAACTGTTGCAGCCGTTTTTAGTGAGGTAACGAGCTTGGCGCTGGTTACTTTTGCCGAGACTGCCTTTAGTTTCAGCAGGTAGGCAGTCTTACAAGCGGAGTAGGCCAGGCATTTGGTGAAAAGCAACCCTCTAGGCATGGTGTCCTTGTGGAAAGCCTGCTGAACCCAAGGGAAGCCGGCGGTCGGCTTGTCGAGTGGGAAGAAGTAGTCGTCTAGAAGAACTTGCGTTTGCTTGTTCTCACCGAAGGTTTGGTCGGTGCCCCAAGGAATCATGGTGAATTTATTCTGCTGATTGCTTCTGAGGAAGTGATTGTTTTGCAGCGGCCCAGAGTAGCCATCCCAGTGACCTAAAAAGTTTTCGGTGGCAAACATTGTCAAAAGTTCATTGCGATCGGCTACCGTGCCCAACTTAGCCCACCATTTCGCACCTGAAGAATAGTTTGCGGCGGAAATCAGGTTGCCTAGGTCGTTCTTGTTTGGGTTGTCTTTCCAACCTTCTTTGGTTATGTAGTGGCCGGATAGAGCGGTGCCGTCATTATTGCCTGGTTTCAGGTCGTTTAGGGCAATGCCTTCGTAGAGGTGCAAAGTGATGTCGTTGTATTTGCTCGCCAAAAATATGTCGTCGACCGATTCGATCGTAATGTAAAGACCCTTGGAAACTCCATTGATTCTGAGGTCGGTCCAGCCGGTTCGAGGAGCTGGAACCCCCATGAGATTGAAGAGTTTATAAGCACCGAATTCATGTAATTTCGAGCCATCCTGGCTCATGGCATTTAGGGTGAGGTTTTTGAGACCTAAAAATCGGTTACCTTTTAGCAATTTCCAGTTAAACGCGATTTTGAATGAAGGCTGGCCGGTCATGCGGTCCAGTGAAGTACTACCTTTAAGGCGAATTCCGACGTTGATTGGGCCAATTGTCTGGCCAGCGGCGGTGAAGGTGAAAGTGGCCGCAACGTAATTTTTTGCTGTTGCTTGGTTGTTCAGCGAGTTGTAGCTGGCATCTGGAATTGAAAGGGCAATTGCAGAGATGGAATTTGGGTTGAAGAGGCTGGTCTGATTCAGCACTGCTGCTTCTGCGGTGGTCGCCGAAAATGTCATCACCGATAGCACCATGAGAAGAGTTGTAACCCGAGCGAACAGCGATTTTGCCTTCATGGGCTTAGTCTAAGCGGTTACTTCTTACCTGCCCAAGGAGTAAAAAATAATGGCAAAGATTGATAAAGTTTTGGGTTCGGTATCTCC
>JALQVK010000010.1 GCA_023260375.1 Rhodoluna sp.
ACCATTCAAAAGAATTGCCGAAAGTGCAGGGTTTTCGTTGTAACCAAGGTCGTATTTAGCGCCAGGGGCAATTGGGTCGCTCACCCAGTCGCGTTTCTGGACTGCCACCACGTCGGTGGCTTCAGCTGCATCCTCGGTGAATTGAAGATGAATCTGAACCGGCTGTTTGGTGGTGTTCACAAACGAACCAATAATCGCTCCAACTTCGGTTCCTGCGAAGGCATCGGTTGGAACGACAGTCTTGGTTAGGTAGATCACGTTTAGTGCCTTGACGCCGTCCACGTTGGTTTCTGCTCCGTCACTTGGAGCGTAGGCCTGAAGGCTTGTCACGTCGTGGGTAAAGCTGCAACCGGTGGTTCCCAGAACCAGTGCGGTGGACACAGCCAGAGCGGCAACAAACTTACGAACTACCAAAATTTCCTCCGAGGCTTTGCTATTAGCGGTAATAGTCTAACCCTTTCTTTATGTCTCAAAGCGTGGTAAAATCGAGGTTTCGAGAGGATTTCCCGCATGAAGTTTGTAGTAGGCGAGACCGTTGTATACCCGCACCACGGTGCAGCGAAGATCATTGAAATCTCCGAAAAGAAGTTTCCTCGTGGCGAAGTCAAGATGTACCTAACTCTTGAGATTATTCAGCGACCAGTTCCTGAATCGGCCGACACCAAGCCTGGCACCAAAGTTATGGACAGCACCTTGGTCATCAAGGTTCCAGTAGACAGCGTCACCGAAGTTGGAGTCCGCGACGTTATCGATAAAAAGGGCGTTGAGGCAGTTTTCAGCGTGCTTCGCGAACCATTCATCGAAGAGCCAACCAACTGGTCACGTCGATTCAAGGCCAACACCGAAAAAATCAACACCGGTGACGTCCTAAAGGTTTCTGAAGTTGTACGCGACCTATGGCGTCGTGACCAAGACAAGCCAATCTCGGCCGGTGAAAAGCGCATGCTCGCCAAGGCTCGTCAGATTTTGGTTTCTGAGCTAGCTCTTGCCAAGAAGTCGGATGAAGTCAAAGCCGGAGCACTACTAGACGAAGTTCTAGCTTCTAGCTAAAAGGTAATCATGTCCGTAGCGGTTATTTTGGTGGCCGCCGGCCAGGGCGAACGGCTCGGTGCCGGGAAGCCAAAGGCTCTCGTGCACGTGGCTGGGGTCACTCTCCTTGAACATGCAATTGCTCGTGCAGTTGCCACAAAGAATCTCTCGCAACTTGTAATCACCGCAACCCCTGGCTTTCTTGAAGAATTTGTAGAGCTTGCCAAGCCCCATGTGCCTAGCGGCATTCAGCTCTCGGCGGTTCAAGGTGGGGAAACTCGACAGCTTTCAATTGCCCTGGCGCTAGGCGAAGTTTCTAATTCGGCCGAAGTGATTTTGGTTCACGATGCCGCTCGCGCTTTCACTCCAACCGAAGTTTTCGACCGAGTAGTTGCCGAAGTTCTCGCATCTGGTTTCGGTGTTATCCCGGTCATCCCAGTTCACGACACCGTGAAGCGTTCTGAAGGTTCCGAGGTTTTGGAAACAATCGATCGCAGCGAACTTCGGGTAGCTCAAACTCCCCAAGGATTCCCAGCGAAGCTGTTCCGCGAGGCTTATGCCGCTATCACTAAAGACCACACGGACGACGCCTCGCTTATTCAGGCGAACGGCCATCGAGTGCTCTCTGTTCCAGGCGACCGCATGGCCATGAAGGTCACGACTAAAGATGACCTTATTTTGGCAAGTCACCTAATTGGCGGTCAGCAGCGAACCGGCATCGGAACCGATACGCACCGGTTCAGTGAGGATTCAGCGAAGCCGCTATTCCTTGGCACGATCGAGTGGCCGGGTGAGCGCGGTCTCGATGGCCACAGCGATGGTGACGCGCTGAGCCACGCAATCGTCGACGCCTTGCTTTCGGCAGCAGGTCTCGGCGACATTGGCTCGAACTTCGGCGTGGATCGCCCAGAGTTTCAGGGTGCCAATGGTCAAGTTTTCCTGACCGAGACTCTGGCTAAGTTGGCCGAGGCAGGGTTTGCAATCATCAATGTTTCTGCGCAGATCATTGGTAACCGCCCAAAGGTAGCTCCAATGCGCGAACAGGTTGAGCAGGTACTTTCGTCAATCTTGAAGGCTCCGGTAACCATTTCGGCAACCACCACCGACGGTCTTGGTTTTCTTGGAAACACCGAAGGTGTGGCGGTAGTTGCCAGTGCACTTATCCAGCGAAAGGATGAGTAAGTGAAGCTTTTCGATAGTAAGCAGCAGGAACTAGTCGACTTTGTGCCGCTAAAGCCTGGCAAGGTCGGCATTTACGTCTGCGGACCAACAGTGCAGTCGGCTCCGCACGTTGGCCACCTAAGAAGCGCGGTTGCTTTCGATATCGTTGCTCGCTGGTTGCGTATTGGTCATGGCTACGAAGTTAAGTTGGTGCGCAACGTCACCGACATCGACGACAAGATTTTGGTGAACGCACAGGGGCTAGGTAAAGACTGGCGTGAACTAGCGGTCGAAGTTGAAGCCGGCTTCAACGAGGTTTATGAGGCGCTTGGTGCTGAGGTGGCTCACAGTCCGCACGCGACCGAGCACATCGACGGCATGATCCAGGTGATTGAGCGCCTAATCCAGCGCGGTCACGCGTATCAGGCTGAGAACGGCAGTGCCAACGTATTCTTTGAGACCGCCAGTCACCCGGCCTACGGAGAACTAACCAACCAAAAACTTGAAAACATGGAAGGCGAAGCCATCGGTGGCGGACGTCGTGCGGCTCACGACTTCGCACTCTGGAAGAGCGCCAAACCGGGGGAGCCAGAAACTGCCAGCTGGGATTCACCATGGGGTAAAGGCCGTCCGGGTTGGCACATCGAATGTTCAGCCATGACCTTGGCCGAACTTGGTGAGGCATTCGACATTCACGGGGGAGGGCTCGACCTGCGCTTCCCTCACCACGAAAACGAGCTTGCTCAGTCGCAGGCTGCCGGATACAACTTTGCAAAGCACTGGATGCACAACGGTCTCGTCACCGTCTCCGGCCAGAAGATGAGCAAGTCTCTTGGTAACGGTGTCAGCGTTGAAGAACTATTTGAGCTGGGTAATGCAGCCGCTATTCGCTACTGGCTGGCTTCGGCCCAGTACCGCTCGAGCCT
>JALQVK010000042.1 GCA_023260375.1 Rhodoluna sp.
GAGACTCCAATCGCCGACGACACCAGCATCGACAAGCGCCTCGACTGGCGTTTCCTAGACCTACGACGCAGCGAAATGAACCTAGTGTTCCGCGTCCAGACCACCATCGAGCATGCTTGGCGCACCTGGTGGTACGAGAACAACTTCATCGAAGTTCACTCTCCAAAGCTAATGTCGAGCCCTTCGGAATCAAACGCCGAACTCTTCAAGCTCGAGTACTTCGAAACCCACGCCTATCTCGCCCAGAGCCCTCAGTTCTTCAAGCAGATGGCAATGATGTCTGGCTTCGGTCGCATGTTCGAAATTGGCCCGGTTTTCCGCGCCGACCCTTCGTTCACCTCCCGTCACGCCACCGAGTTCATCTCAGTTGACATGGAAGTTTCATGGATCGACAGCCACGAAGACATCATGCAGATGCACGAGCAGCTAATGGTCACCGCACTAACCGCAGTGAAGGAAAAGCACGGCGAAGAAATCAAGCGCCTATTCGACGTCGACGTCGTTGTTCCTTCGATTCCGTTCCCACGTATTCCACTGGCCGAAGCCATTGAAATTGTTAAGGAACGCGGCCACGAAATTGTTCGCGGCGGAGACATGGACCCAGAAGGTGAGCGCCAGATTGCGGCCCACGTTGCCGAGAAGTTCGGTCACGAGTTCGTATTCCTAACCGACTACCCTGCTACCGTGCGCCCGTTCTACCACATGCGTCACGCCGAAAACCCAGCCCTAACCAACAGCTACGACCTGATCTGGCGCGGAGTTGAAATTACCACCGGCGCTCAGCGTGAACACCGCATCGACATCTTGACCGAGCAGGCGAAGTCGAAGGGACTAGAGCCAGAAGGCTTGAGTTCTTACCTAGACTTCTTCCGATTCGGAGCACCGGCCCACGGCGGTTTCGGCATGGGTCTAATTCGCGTGCTGATGTTGCTTTTGCACCAGCCAAACATTCGCGAAGTTGGCTACCTGTTCCGCGGACCGAACCGTCTAGAACCGTAAACGAACGGTGATAACCTTCGAGGCTGCCAGATAGTTTTCATCGCCGGCAACCGAGACAGTAACCAGGCACTTACCAGAACCGGTGAGTGCCTTTACTGTCATCCCGGAAACCTTGCAGCGGCCCGACTTTAGCTTCAGCTTCTGAACTCCACTGGAGTCGGTTTGAGGGTTTAACCGCAGTGACCAACCGGATCGAAGTGCAGAAATCGGCGAGACCAGGATTCTCGAAGCCAACTTCGGAACATTGAGTCTCACAATCAACATGGCGCTGTGATAGTTGTCGGTTTGAGTTAGCTGGGCTGCGATTCGACAAATCCCAGAATTCAAAACTAGGACGGCACCGGTAGTCGGGTTCACCTCGCAAACGTTGTAGCCCTCCAGCCGCTTGAACGAGAGCACTCCGTCGCCGGTCATTACCAATTTGGCTTTGACGGTTTGATTGATAGCAAACTGCGTCTGAGAATAACTCAGCTGAATCGAACTCGCGCGACGGTTTCCGGTGTGACCGACCAATTCCAAATAACGCGATTCCATAACCGACTTGGTGGCGTTCATCGCCGAAAGTGCGTCTCCATTGGAATAAGGCTTGCGAGGGTCAGAGTAAACCGAAGCACTAATCTTCGACCAAATCCGATCGACCATAGTTGGAAGCGCAAGCGAAGGTAACTTGGCCTGAATCTGAGCCAAGGCGGTTTCGTAAAGGTCTCGGCAAGGGGAGTAATTAACGCAGCGAGTCATCATGGTGGCACCATCATCGATTAGGTCGTTCCACGAAACCCAGGTTTGATCGGTGCCCCAAGGCAACATCGTCCATGTGCCGTTCTTGTCTCGGTGCACGTAATAGTTGTTCGGCCAGTTTCGGGTATAGCCATCCCAGTGATCAATGTAGTGAGAAACCGCCCAGTTCATGATCATCTCGTTCAGGTCAACCCTGGACCGAATGGCATCAAACCAGGCCTGCCCGGTCAAAGTGTTGTTGAGGTCTCGAAGCTCGGTGACATCGCGAAGATCGGTTTGGCTTCCCTCATCGACCTGTAAGTCCGGGCCAACCTCAACTCCGTAGGCTCCCTCCAAAAGGTGTGAAGTGCCGCTCGGATACCATCTCGCCAACATCGGTTTGTCATAGGTCTCGATGTTTGAGTGCATGCCGTAGTTGATGCCGTTGTAATAAACGGTGGCGTAACCAACGCGAGGCGCTGGTACACCCATGGCTCTAAAGAGTCGATAGGCGGTGGCCTCGTGAAGCATCGAAGAGTCTTGAACCATATTGTTCAAAGTGAACTTTTTTATTCCATAAATGGTCTGACCCTTGACCGAGAAATCGACCTTGATTTTGAAGCCGGTTTTTTCGTCAAGTGAACGGTAAGAACCCCAACCACCCTTGATGTGAAGACCCACGTTGTAAGTATTGGTAACCCCGAGCTCGGTGGTTAGTTTGATGGTGGCCGGTTGGTAAACCCGAGGGTCCTGTCGTAGGGCAGCCTCGGCGGCAGCGGTCATGGTCAGGTCAACGCGGTTCACTCGCAAAGGGTTGAACAGGAAGGCTTGCTGGTCCGTGCCTTCAACATAGGTTTTATCAACGACCACTTCGGCTGTGGCCGGATTCGAGAACCCGAGAACTACAAAAAGCGCAGCGATTGCCGCGGCAAAAAATCGCTTCACGAATTTGCCAATGCCGAACGTAATCGAACCGGATCAATGTGCCAATAATTATGAACTTTGCCATCAATAAGTAGCACTGGGATCTCTTCCGAATAGCGCGCAAAAAGCACTTCGTCGTCCAAGATATTTTGCTTAGTCAACGTAACCGAGTCGGCAAACTCCGACATGACCTGGAAGACAACCGCTTCAGCGTCATCGCAAAGATGGCAGCCAGGCTTCCCAATCAGGGTTAGTTGAATTTTGGAGGTCACATAAACATCCTAGGTGTAGACATAAACTTGTGAACGTGCCCGAATCCGAGAAGCCCGTAAAGATTGAAGCCGCATTCTTCGATCTCGACAACACCCTGTTGCGCGGTGCTTCATCATTCCTTTTTGCTAAAGCAGCCTTTGAACGCAGATTCGTAAACCGTCGCGAGCTCTACCGATTCGCCTGGCAGCAGTTCAAGTTCATCTGGCGTGGTGAATCTGCGAAACTTCTTGCACACATCGAAGATCGAGCCATGAGCTTGGTAGTTGGGCAAAGCGCCAAAGCGCTCGAAAACCTGGTCGGCATAGCTTGGGAAGACTACGTAAAAGCCAAGATGTGGCCAGAGACTGTGCGTATTGCTCAAGAGCACATCGCAGCTGGGCGTGAGGTTTGGATCATCACCGCGGCTCCGGTTCAAATGGGCGAGTACATTGCCAAAGAACTCGGACTAACCGGCGCCCTCGGAACCGTCTTAGAGGTCAAGGATGGCCTGCTTACCGGTGAATTCGAAGGACGCCCGCTACACGGTGAAGGCAAAGCCGTTGCCATCAAGAAGTTAGCGAAAGAGCGTGGCATCAGCCTCAAGCGTTCCTACGCGTACTCAGACAGCCACAACGATCTCTACATGCTCACCCGCGTGGGTCACGCGGTTGCGGTGAACCCAGACAAAATCCTTGAACGTTATGCCAAAGCTGCGCACTGGACCATTCTGGATTTCAAGAAACGCGAACTCAAAGCCAACCGCAAATAAAAAACCCGCCAACGAATCGGCGGGTTTTCTTTTATGAAGATTTACTTCTTATTGCGACGCTGGTGGCGAGTCTTGCGAAGCAACTTGCGGTGCTTCTTCTTCGACATGCGCTTACGACGCTTCTTGATGACGGAACCCATACGGACCTCACTTGAGTTGGAAACTTGATGGCTTTAGCCAAACAAACGATTTCTCCATTCTAGGGGATACTGGTTGGAGTGTTTTAAAAGGAGCCAAAAATGAACGCCCTACTGAAGAAATCTCTTGCCGAATTCGTGGGAGTGACCGTATTTCTAACCGCGATTACCGCAGGTGCCAACAACGGTTTGAAGCCGTTCACCGTCTCGGTAGCTCTAGCGCTAATGATTCTGCTCACCGGTGGAGTTAGCGGTGGCCACCTAAACCCAGCGGTTTCGCTGTTCTTCTACTCACGCAAAGAGATCGATCTCGGCACCTTCCTGTCCTACGTTGCCGCGCAACTTGCGGGTGCGTTCGCCGGAGCCAGCCTGGGTGCGCTGCTGACCGGAACGGCCAACAAAAGCTTCATCGCTAGTGGCGGAACTATCGCACCAATGGCAATTGCGGGAGAAGTTGTTGCCACCGCCGGTTTGGTTTGGATAATCGGAACCCTGGTTCAGAACAAGCTCGGCAATCTCATCCCAGTTGCCGTAGGGGCTTGGGTTCTGACCGCAGCATCCTTCACCTCAACCGGGGCTCAGGCCAACCCTGCCGTAACCTTTGGCCTCATGGTTCAGGGTTCGTGGCCAACCAGCTTCGGTGCTCCCCTGGTCGTCGCTCAGGTAGCAGGAGTGCTTGTGGCAATCGTTCTGCTTTTGGTGTTCGGTCCAGCAAAAAAGAGGACCGCTCGAAAAAAGTGAACTCAAGTTGAATAAAGAGACCTCGACGCAAAAAGTTGAGGTCTTTTTATTTATCCTTGATTCATGGCAATTAAGGCTTCAGTTCTTTTCGTTTGTGTTCACAACGCCGGCCGCTCTCAGATGGCAGCCGGCTGGCTCCAGCACCTCGCCGGCGACCGCGTCGAGGTTCGCTCGGCTGGTTCGGCTCCTGGCAACGCTGTGAACCCAGCCGCTGTGGCGGCCATGGCTGAAGTTGGTATCGACATTTCGCACGCTACCCCAAAGCTTCTAACCACCGATGCCGTCGAAGTTTCCGACTACTGCATCACCATGGGTTGCGGCGATGTGTGCCCATTCTTCCCAGGTAAGCACTACCTCGACTGGAAGCTAGACGACCCAGCCGGTCAGGGTGTTGAAGCGGTTCGTCCGATCCGCGACGAAATCAAAAAGTTGATCGAAGGCCTAATCGCCGACATCGACGCTAAGTACTAATTACTTACCGGCGGCAATTTCTTTAGCGCGAGCCAGGGCAGCCTCGGTTGCTTTGGTGAAAATCTTGGCCAGCTCGGCCTTCTCCATAACCGCAACCGCCTGCATGGTGGTTCCGTTCGGGCTGGTGACCTGCTTGCGAAGTTCGGCAGGGCTCTGGTTTGAGGCGCTGAGAAGTTCGGTAGCACCGGCAAAGGTTTCCTCAACAAGCATCGCGGCAATCTCTTCACCGAAGCCCATGTTCTGAGCGGCTTCGGTTAGCTGCTCTATTAAGTAGAAGACGTAGGCAGGACCTGAGCCCGAGATGGTGCTGAGCGCATCGATCTGGCTCTCTGGAAGAACGACTACACGACCAACGGTTTCAAAAAGTTCAAGGGCTGTCTCAAGTTGTTCGTCGCTCACACGAGAACCGGTGGCAACGCCGGTCACTGCTCGGCCAACAATTGCAGGGGTGTTTGGCATTGAGCGAACTACTGCGACGGTTTCAGGAAGCGCTGCTTCCATCGACTCGGTGGTGATGCCAGCCGCAACCGAAATGACCAAAGCGTCGCTGTTTAGTTTGTAGGCAGCTTCCTTCAAAACTTCGACGACATAGGCCGGCTTCACGGCGACCAAGATAACATCGGCGCCCTGCACTGCGTCCTGGTTCGCGGTTGCCTGAGACTCGAGCGAGATGGCATTCACACCAAGCTCATCGGCCAACTTCTTGGCGCT
>JALQVK010000123.1 GCA_023260375.1 Rhodoluna sp.
CTACACCTGTCAAAAGGTCGAGGATTTGACCTTGTTCACGCAAAGACTTTGGAGACTTGAAATTTGCTTTGATTACTAGGTCATCAAGTTTGCCCTGAAGCGTCGAAAACTGCTGGGAGTGCAGTTCCTTTGCAAGTTGAGCAATGTCTTGCAATTGCTCTTCACTTTCAAATCTGGCGCCGAACCACGAACTATCGGCTGGCCCGTACTTGAAAAGTCCGGCAGCCTCAGCCTTCTCAAGCAGTTCTAAAGCAGCGCTCCGAGACCGAAACCGGTTTAGTCCGTCGAGGCCTATCCGCGCAACCGTGGTCGGGGCGTTGGGCATTGAAGCTAGTCTGGCCAGATTTTCGAGCACTTCAAGAAGTGAATGTCCGATCGAATCATTGCGCTTGGCTAAGTTTTCAAGGTACGACTGAAGCTGACTCGACGCAGAATCCTGTTTAACCCCTGCAGCGACTAAGTCCACCGACTGAGCTTTCTCAAAGCGAGAAATAGCTCCAACGACATCTAGCCAGATACTTGAACTTCTAACCAACAAACCGTTCAAACCAAGATTTGCGAGTCTTTCGGAGAGTTCATTGATGGTTTGACGTCTCGGAGTGACCACCAAAACACGTTTTCCATCGTGTACTAAAGCGGTCAAAACATTGACGACGGTCTGCGTGTAACCCGAACCAGGCAAGGTCTCCACAGCGAAGCTGTCGCCTCTTATGGCTCTGGACACAATTCGTTTTTGAGTCGAATCTGCGTCGGCAACCAATCTCGGCTCTTCGTAAATTTCTTCGTTGACCTCAGGAACTTCGGCTACCTCAGAAAGTTGGCGAAGTAACTGATTTCCTTCAAGACGAATGTCGGCTTCCATCAGAGTTGGCTCGACTGCAAAGTTGCCAATCACCAACGCGCGTTGAAATTGCACATTTGCGTCATCAGCTAGCAAGGAGGCAATGTAATCGATGACGTCGATAGGTAACAAGTCAGTTGCATTGCTCAGTAAAGCCAAAACCTTGGACGAATTAAGGCTCACGCCGTAGGTGTTAACGAGAGCGGCAACCAAAGCCGGGTTGACAAATGGAGATCCCGCTCTGGTTACTTCGAAATCGTCCGTTTTGCGAATCAACTGAACCGGCCAGAGCAAAATTGGAAGATTCAGGTCGAAACCATCTTTTTCCAAACTAGCCAAACCGCCAACCAGATAGCTGGTGTGAATTCCGAAGTTGTCCAGATGATGGACCGCTTTTGCTTTGATTCTTTTAGCTGTGTTTAGCGCCTTTGAAAAGGCCAGAGGCTCTCTCACCAGGTTGGAAAGGAGCGATGTTCCGCTCGAAGTGAACTGAGCGATTCCGCTTGGGTGGGAGCGTTCCAAGTCGATTTGCCCGAAATCATTGAACGCGAAATTTATGAGCCCATTGGTTTTGCCAATGTCCCGAATCTCTCGGATCCACGCGTCCCAGTTAATTCTCGAGTTGATTGACTTGTCTTCCACACTCATAGGCTAATCGCCTAAAGGTATATTTGGTTGAAGCCACAAGCCTCCGTAGCTCAGTGGATAGAGCAGAGGTTTCCTAAACCTTGTGCGGAAGTTCGATTCTTCTCGGGGGCACACTATGCAGCGGTCGGTAGCCCCAGAAACACATCCCACTCGGGTTCTACGCGCTCAACCCCTCTGACCAACCACTGCATTCCTGTCGGCATCTTTGGGGTCACCTTAAGTTCCCAGCCGAGCTCATGTAACGTTTGGTCGCTCTTTTGGTTATTGCAACGGAAGCAGCAGGCCACCAGGTTGTCCCAGGTGTCTGTTCCCCCCTTAGATTTGGGCTGAACATGATCAATCGTGTTTGCCGCTTTGGAGCAATAGGCGCAGCGCCAACCGTCACGACGCAACACCCCTCGTCGGGTCACGGGAATTTTGCGAGTGTTAGGCACTCGGACATAACGACTCAAGAGGATTACTGAAGGCAGTTTCAAAGTCTCCGTTGCGCTGTGAACTTCCAACTCTCCGGCACCTGCTAGTACTGTTGCCTTCTGATTCAAGACCAAAATTAACGCTCGCTTGAACGAAACCACGCCAAGTGGTTCATAACCCGCGTTCAAAACTAGTGTTCTCATGATCCTCCTAACAAAAAACGCGCCACCAAAAAGGTGACGCGTTAGCAGACGCAAATAGCTTGAAGTTGTATCCGATGGTGCTTACGGTCCACGAGTACTCCTAACAAGAAACTTGGTCTTAGGTTAAGACCACAGGACTAAAAAACCGCGATTGCCACGGTAACGATTTAGTGAACTTTTACTTGTAAATGCGAACAAAGTGAACCGCATAAGGTTCGTCGTAAATCTCAGCAAGTTTCACTGTGTCACCCGGCTTGGGAGCATGGATCATGTTCCAGCCTCCGGCGTAAATACCGATGTGACCACCGTCATTCCAAACCACTAGGTCACCTGGCTGAGCATCCTTGGCATGAATAAGCTTTCCGCGAGCGCTTTGGGCATGAACTGAATGAGCTAGTGAAATACCAAACTGAGCCCATACGTAGCGAGTAAAGCCAGAACAGTCGAATCCAGCTGGCGTTGAACCACCGAAAACATAGGGAACTCCGATGTACTTTGAGGCAACTTTAATGATTTGAGCGCCTGTCACCGAATCGTAAGGTGGGTTCTTCAAATAGTCCTCAGCGGTGTAACCACTCCAAGCGCGGTATCGACTGAGAGTAGCGTTACGGAGAGCTGCCGCAGTAGTTGTTTTCGCACCCCCGCGATCAGTTACGGTCTGATTTCCAAGGTTATCGACAACTAAACCTTGAGTGTCTTGGTTGAGGTTTGACGCACCATTTAATGCCGTGATGGCCGGACTAAAAGCGTAGGCAGGCAGGGTGAAAGCCGCGAAAAGACCGGCTGCCACTGAAAAAGTTAGAGTGCTGGTCAAGTTCCGGCGGAAAGTCTTACGGCTAACGCCCGAAACAATACGAGAAGTGAAGGAAACCGACTTGCCTTCACGGACCGCATTCTCAACTTCAAGCATTCTGGAAACCCGCTCGGCGCTCTTTGCGGCTCGAGCTTCGGCGCGTGAGCGCTTTGCTGCTTGCTTATCGAGGACGGATTTACGACTGGTCAGTTCAAACTGCTCTAAGACGTTTACCTTAACGTCTGCACGTCGTCGCCCGCTTGGCTTTTTGGCCAAAGCTAACCTCCGTGTTCACGGTCGTTGGAAGACTAACTTTACCTCAAAACAGGGGGTTAAGCCATTTGCTAGGCGTCGACGTAGAAGTGCAACGCTATGTCGTGGTCTACCGCAAGGCCTTCTGCCGAACCGGTGGCGCTTATAAAAAGTCGACCATCGGCGTGTTCCACGTCTAACTTTGCACCCGGGACAATCCCCAAAAGCTTTAGCTGATTCAAAAACTCCGGATCAATTTGGATCGGTTCGCCGATTCTGCGAAGTGTAAGTTCTCGAGCTCTTCCGTCTTGGTCTAGGACCTTGAGCAAACTGGCACATCCGTCGGTGAAACCCGGGTTTAGTTCCAACCCGAGCTCATCAAGACCTGGAATCGGGTTGCCATAAGGTGAACGGTCAGGAGCATCGATTAAGCCAATGATCTTGCGTTCAACCTGCTCGCTGATCACGTGTTCCCAGCGACAGGCTTCTTCGTGAACAAACTCCCAGTCAAGCCCAATCACGTCGGCTAATAACCTTTCGGCAAGGCGGTGTTTACGCATGACCCGCGTGGCCTGCGACAAGCCCTCGGCGGTGAGTTCGAGCTGGCGGTCATCTCTGACCAGCATTAGGCCGTCGCGTTCCATGCGCGCCACAGTTTGAGAAACAGTTGGCCCGGAGTGGCCTAGTCGCTCAGATATTCTGGCGCGCATTGGGACCTGACCTTCTTCGATCAGTTCTAGGACGGTACGCAAATACATTTCAGTGGTGTCAATTAGATCGTGCACGAGCGAACTCCTTCCTGCGCTTTCGTCAAGGATAATTGACTCATGAGCGAAATTATCATTCCTAACAACCTGCTACCCGTCGATGGCCGCTTTGGCTGTGGACCTTCGAAAGTTCGACCTGCTCAACTTGCTGCGTTTGCCAGCGAAGGCGCCGAACTTATGGGAACCTCGCACCGTCAAGCTCCGGTGAAGAATTTGGTGAAGCGGGTTCAGGATGGGCTCATGAGCCTGTTTCACAACCCAGAAGGCTACGAAATCGTTATTGGCAACGGTGGCTCGACCGCTTTTTGGGATGTTGCTGCGTTTTCGCTGGCCGAACAAAAGGCTCAGAACTTGGTGCATGGCGAGTTCGGCAACAAGTTTGCCAGCGCCCTCAGTGCCCCTTGGCTAACCAAGCCAACAGTCCTGAATGGTGAGCCTGGCTCACGCCTCGAACTTGAGGCTGAGGCCGGTGTTGACATCTACGCCTACCCACAGAATGAAACCTCTACCGGCGTGGTCACTCCCGTGAAGCGCGTAGCTGGGGTCGACTCTGGTGCCCTATTCCTTACCGACGCCACCTCGGCCGCGGGCGGAATCGACTTCGACCCACTGGAGACCGACGTCTACTACTTCGCACCACAAAAGAACTTCGCCTCAGACGGCGGTCTCTGGTTTGCGCTGATGTCACCAGCCGCGATTGAGCGCGCCGAACGAATTGATGCTTCCGACCGTTACATTCCAGAGTTCTTGAGTCTCAAAACCGCGATCGACAATTCGCGTCTGAACCAGACCCTCAACACCCCAGCGATTTCGACTTTGTTCCTTTTGGCCGAGCAGATTGACTGGATGAATGAAAACGGCGGACTCGCCTGGGCCGACGCACGAACCAAGGAAGCCAGCTCGCTTATTTACAACTGGGCTGAAAACAATAAGTTTGCTACCCCATTTGTTTCCAACCCAGCCCACCGCTCTCAAGTAGTTTCAACAATTGACTTCGAGGGAATTGATGCAGCAGCAATTTCAAAGGTCCTGCGTGCCAACGGAATCGTAGATGTTGAACCATACCGAAAACTCGGACGCAACCAACTTCGAATTGCAACTTTCACCGCCACTGACGCAGCGGATGTAGCCCAGCTACTCAAGGCCATCGATTATGTAATCGAGCACATCGCCTAGTGAAGTTTTTCGTCAAGGAAGAAGACCGTCAGCCAGATCCGGCTCCGGTTAAAAGTAATGCCAGAGCAGTTGCTCTGGCAGGACTTGTAATTTGGGCTCTCGCCTTAGTTATTTTTCTTGTTTTTCCGGCGACTCTTCCAGCTGAAAAATCGTGGTGGCTTGCGACCTGCGTCGTCGGCTTGGTCTTGGGTATCGTCTTCTACGTCAAATTCGGTAGAGGCAAGTAATACCTCTTCGGCGTGTTCGATGGTTTCCTCTTCAGGTGCATCAACCAAATCGATCGGCTGCCCTTCAGTTTCTTCCTCTGATTCGTCCTCTTCCAAAGCTTCCTCAGCCTCAGCAGCTTCGGCAGCAGCTTGTGCTTCTAACTCGGCCTGAAGCGCTTTGTAGTCGGCAAGTCGTTCCGACCATGGAATCCACTTTGGTGCAATTAATGCTCCATCTCCAGGCATCATTACTACCTCAGAGATTGTTGGCTCTTGGCCTTCCGGCTGATAGATAGTTACTGACCAGAACCAGCCAACGTACCCACGAAGCGTGCTTTCAAAGATGTAGCTGCGCAGACCCGGTTCTTCTTCATCGGTACGAATGTAGCTACCGACGGCACGACGACCACCGGTTAGGCGCGCAGCCTCACCAGCGTATTCGCTTAGATCCTTGAGGTTACTCATCTAGGTCATCGGCAACGCGTCGCAGGATTGCTGCAATACGACGTGCCTTCTCCGGCTCTGGTCGGCGGCCATTCTTGAACGATGGGCCAAGTCCGTCCAGTAGACGAATCAAATCTTGAACAACCGCAGCCAAATCGTCTGCGTTGCGACGGTTCGCCTGCACGAGAGAAACCGGTGCTTCCAGAATGCGAACACTCATTGCCTGGGCTCCGCGCTTTGAATCAACGACGCTGTATTCAATACGGGTGCCGTTCTTGACCGCGGTCATTCCATCGGGTAGCGCCGACGCGTGCAGGTAAACCTCGGCACCTTCATCGGACTGGATGAATCCAAAACCCTTGACGTCATCAAAAAACTTCACTTTGCCGGTTGGCATTCGTGCACCTCCATGTGTTGAACCTCCATTTTACCGACCCTTTGAGACAGGTATCCTAAAAGGATGGCAAACTCAGGCAATGGTCGTGCTCGACTAGAAAACATCCTCGCTGCAATGGCGGTCGGTTTATTGGCAATTTCGGTCCTTTCCATCATCGGATTGATGCTGCTCAGCAAACTTATTGACACGTCCTATTTCATTTTGATTCCTTACATCGGTCTACCGACTTCTGCACTGTTGATCATCGTTCTTTTGGTTCTACAGATTCGCAAGAAAAGCGGTTCCAACTAATCCATGAGTGAACTCCGGCAGCTTGTCGAAGCACTTAGAGGGTTGTCTGACGACGACCTTCGAGCGCTCGTTGCAGCTCGCCTGATTCCAATCGGAAATATTGAGGATTTCTATTCGCTCGCCGAAATTCTGAACTCCCCGAAAAGTTACTCATCGGTAATTGGTTCACTCAGCAGATCTCAGCTGGCTTCGCTTTCAGCGCTTTCCGTGGGTGAGAAGATCGGCTCGGCAGAGTTCGAAAGCCTGCTCCGATTGCAACTGGTTTACCAAGACGCCGGGCGGCAAAAAGCCTACGAGCAACTTCTAGAACAGCTGAAGAGCAACAAAGCATTCACGAGAAGTTTGAGAATTATTGGTGAACAGCCGATTCCGCCAAGCCAGACCGAGATTGACCGAAACTGTGGGCTAGTCGCTTTTGAGACTATGCAGTCTCTAACCGAATTGATTTTTGATTTGGAAAAACACCTCATTCGAGAAGTCGGTAAAAGTGGCGTTGGTCTCCCAGATGTAAAACGGCTTGCGAATGCACTTGGTAAGCCAAACGATTTTGCAAAAAACATTTTTTCTTTAGCCAGCCGCCTTGAATTGATGGCCTTGAACAACGGTCGCCACCTCCTAACTGCCGAAGCTCTGGAATGGTTGGAACTTGACCAGCTTGGGAGAATGCAAATTCTTTACCGCAGCTTCGCAGAACTTTTAGGCGCCGAACTTCTTGGTGAACTAAAGGCATTCAAATCTGGTCAGTCACTAAAACTTTGGCTCGAGGAACAATTTCCTCTTGCGGAAAACACGGTTGGATCACGAATTGGGATGATCTTGCGAAGCGCCGAAAGTTTCGGTCTAACCTTCGAGGGTCACTCGGCTTCTTGGTTTGCTGAAGGAATTACCAGCGGCAAGACCTTAGGCAAATTACTTTCGCCTCACTTACCAGCCGTGCAGGATCGAATCATTCTCCAAGCCGATCTGAGCATCATTGCGCCAGGACCGTTACCTACTAAAACCGAATCGCTATTGAGACGATTTGCTAACACCGAAAATATCGGGCTGGCCTCGAGTTACCGCCTGAGCGCCTTGAGTGTTTGCCACGGTCTGGAAACGGGTCTGAGCACAGAAGAAATCTCAAAAATTCTTTCCGACGCTTTCGGCGCCAAGCTACCCCAGCCAGTTGAATATCTTCTAGCAGAAGTGAATAATCGCTTCGGTCGCCTGGTCATAGTTGAGGCCAAATTGGGCGAAAGCCGATCTTTTATCCAAAGTTCCGACAACGTGTTGCTAACTGAAATCGGAAATGATCCGCGACTTCGCCCCTTCTCTCTGATTCGTCCTAGCAACGAAAAGTTGAGTTGTCGGTTTGAACCCTCAGTGGTGTATTTCGGGTTACGCGAATGTGGCTACTTGGCAATTCGCCATGACGAAAATGGCAAAGTGATTTCACCAATTGAAGCTTCAGAGACCGCTAAGGCTCAAAATGCGTTCAATAAATGGGACGAGCGTATTGCGAAATTCCGTGAGGCTGATTTGAGTTCGTCCAAAGCCGGGAACGATGAGGTAATGACTCGTCAGGTACAAATGGCTATTCGAAATAAGGCAAAACTTTCCATCACGGTAAATCGTCCAGATGGCACCCAGATTGTCATTGAACTGGAACCCAGTGGAATCGCAAACGGTCGCCTGCGTGGGCTAGACCGAAAGGCCCAGGTCGAACGAACCTTGCCGTTGACCACCATTGCGGCCATATCTCTGGCTTAGGCTAGAAGGATGACTTCAGGACCACTAATCGTTCAGAGCGACAAAACTGCTCTGCTGGAAGTGGACCACCCTTCGGCGGCCGACGCCCGTCATGACCTTTCGATTTTTGCCGAACTTGAGCGCGCACCAGAGCACATCCACACCTATCGAATAACGCGTTTGGGTTTGTGGAACGCTCGAGCTGCCGGCCATGATTCCGATTTCGTCCTAGACGTTTTGGATAAATACGCGAAGTTTGCGGTGCCCGCTGGTGTGCGAAACGAAATTGTAGACACCATGTCTCGCTACGGGCGACTCTCGATCATTCGCGATGAAGAACAGCGCCTAATGCTGCACTCGAAAGATCGTGCGGTGCTCGTGGAGGCGTCGAAACAACCGAAAATCGCAGCCCTTTTAGAGGAGCCGATTGACAGTGAAAACTTCGCGATTGCGCCTTGGGCTCGTGGGCAAGTAAAGCAGGAGCTGCTAAAACTTGGCTGGCCAGCCGAGGATTTTGCAGGCTATGCACCTGGTACACCTCACGATATTGCTCTCAATGAAATCGGTTGGAACATTCGTGATTACCAAACCAATGCGGTTACCAAGTTTTGGGATGGCGGTTCGGGTGTAGTAGTTCTCCCATGTGGTGCTGGCAAAACCATTGTTGGTGCCGGTGCCATGAGCGTTGCCAAAACCAACACTCTAATTCTGGTGACCAACACCGTCTCGGCTCGCCAGTGGAAGAGTGAACTTCTGAAACGTACCACTCTTACCGAAGACGAAATCGGCGAGTATTCGGGCTCAGTCAAGGAAATAAAGCCAATCACCATTGCCACCTACCAAATCTTGACCACCAAGAGTAAAGGCGAGTTTGCCCACCTGGCACTACTCAATGCCAACGACTGGGGTCTCATAATCTACGACGAAGTGCATTTGCTGCCGGCACCAATTTTCAAGATGACTGCCGATCTTCAGGCACGTCGTCGTCTTGGGCTCACTGCAACCCTGGTTCGAGAAGATGGAAAAGAGGGTGAGGTTTTCTCTCTCATCGGCCCGAAGCGCTTCGACGCCCCTTGGAAGGACATTGAAGCGCAAGGCTACATCGCACCTGCTGCCTGTTTTGAGGTGCGAGTAGACCTACCAGGCGACGTTCGCATGGACTACGCGATTGCCAACCAGGAAGACCGCTATCGCCTAGCTGCCTGCGCCTCGGCAAAAATCGATGTGATTAGCCAATTGTTGAAGAAACATGTCGGCGAGCCCACTTTGGTAATTGGACAGTACCTAGATCAACTACACGAAGTAGCAGCCCAGCTTGATGTGCCTTTGATCACCGGACAGACACCGGTCGAGGAACGTGAGCGCCTCTTTCAGGGTTTCCGCGATGGCGAATTGAAGACTTTGGTGGTTTCTAAGGTTGCCAACTTCTCAATTGACCTTCCAGAGGCTTCTGTGGCTATTCAGATTTCCGGTTCATTTGGCTCTCGTCAAGAGGAAGCCCAACGCCTTGGGCGTTTACTTAGACCGAAGGCTGACGGACGTGCGGCTAGTTTCTACACCATCATTTCGCGCGACACCGTTGACCAAGACTTTGCTCAGAACCGCCAGCGCTTTCTGGCTGAGCAGGGGTATAGCTACGAAATCCTCGACGCCCACGCACTTTAAGACACGCAGAAAACACCCAAGCAACATTCAGGGTTCTCACAGGTTCGCGGAGGAAACTCTCAGGTATGGAACCAATCAAGATTCTCGTAGTAGATGATGAACCAAACATTAGAGACCTCCTCGCAAGCGGATTGCGCTTCGCTGGCTTCTCCGTCCTTGCCGTTGGAAACGGTAATGATGCCGTCGTGGCAGCTGAAAAAGGTAACCCCGACCTGATTCTTCTGGACGTCATGCTTCCGGACATGAGTGGTTTCTCGGTAACCAAGAAACTTCGTTCCATGGACATCATGGCACCGGTGCTTTTCCTAACCGCCCGCGACGAAGTAGAAGACAAAATCACCGGCCTCACTGTTGGCGGCGACGACTACATGACCAAACCATTCAGCCTGGACGAAATCATCGCCAGAATCAACGCAATCCTTCGCCGTACCAAGGTAACTTCCGTTGAAAAGAGCATCATCGAAGTAGGAGAAGTCCGCATCGACGAGGATGCCCACGAAGTCTTCGTAAACGAGACCCCGGTTGAACTATCCCCCACCGAATATCAGCTCCTTCGTTTCCTCATGGAAAACGCGAACCGGGTGCTTTCGAAGTCCCAGATTCTAGATCACGTTTGGGAGTATGACTTCAACGGAGAAATGGGTATCGTCGAATCGTATGTGTCCTACCTGCGCAAGAAGCTTGACCCGCTAACCAGCGAGCCAGTTTTGGTCACCAAGCGTGGACACGGTTACATGTTCAAGTCGACGAAAAAGAAATAGTTAATGAATAGGAAGTTAGCCAGCGGTTGGGCCAAGGTTTCCCTTCGCACTAAGTTGACCGCACTTTCGGTTGCGATCATTGGCCTGCTTCTTGCTATTTCAAGTGCCGGTACCATGTCGTTGCTGGCAACTTACATGCAGCGAAACACTGACACCGTGCTCCTTGCCAGCGCTGATGCACTCAGCGATGAGTTACCAGACCAAATCTCCACTCGAGTATTCACCGGGCAGTTAGTCCTGCCAGATCTTCCTAGCGACTACTACATCGCTTATCTCGACTCAAATGGCACACTGCTGAGAGGGATTTTCGCGGGATCAAACAAAAACCGCGTATTCCCAAATCTAAGCAATTTCACATTGCCAGAGGTCACCAGAATTGCTGGTGTTCCATTCGAAATCGACAAGCTTGGAAGACCAACCCCTGGTGTTGACGAAACCCACGGCTGGCGAATTGTGGCAGTTCCTACATCAAGCTACGCGGGTTCATTAGTTATCGCTCTTCCAGTTTCCGGAAACCATGCACTAATCGCTCAGTATCGAACCATCGGAACCGGTTTTGGTCTCTTGCTTTTGATCCTGAGCGCTCTGGCGATTTGGTTCACCATAACTTCCGCTTTGCGGCCACTTAAGGAAGTCGAGCGCACAGCCGCTGCTGTTTCGGCTGGAAAAATCGACAGCCGCTTGGTCGAACAATCGCCCAAAACTGAGGTCGGACGTATCAACATTGCACTGAACTCAATGCTTGAAAGTATTCAGAGCGCGCTTGACGCTCGTGGAAAGGCACTTGATCAAATGCGTCGATTCGTCTCCGACGCTTCTCACGAACTCCGCACACCTCTGGCCTCGGTTCGTGGTTATGCCGAACTCTACCGAATGGGCGCTTTGAAAGATAAGGCAAACCTAGACGATGCAATGGGAAGAATTGAAGCCGAGGCCATTCGAATGGGTGGACTCGTCGACAGCTTGCTCACCCTTGCCAGACTCGATGAGGCAACTCAGATGAACTTAGTTGAAACCGACCTAGTT
This sequence comes from Rhodoluna sp., assembly GCA_023260375.1. GTDB lineage: Bacteria > Actinomycetota > Actinomycetes > Actinomycetales > Microbacteriaceae > Rhodoluna. Next base: position 11,613 of record JALQVK010000123.1, read on the forward strand.
CCAATTGCCTTGGACGCGGCCAAGGATGCTTCGGTAGCGGAGTACAAGCGCAAGATTGTGGTCACAAACTTCCAAGGCGAAACCTTGGATGAAAACCACCACCTAAACGCTTGGGTCGATGCCATGGCCTTCCGGCAGGTGCTAACCAACCTTTTAGCGAATGCCAGTAGATTCAGTCCGAAAGATGGAACCGTTGAACTAGTGCTCGGTCTTCAGGGTCACAAGATTGCAGTTGAGGTTCGCGATCACGGCGAAGGTATTCCTGATCAGCTTCGTGAAAAAGTCTTCGAGCGCTTCTTCCGCGCCGATAACTCACGCAACCGCGAAACCGGTGGTTCGGGTCTAGGGCTTTCGATTGTGAAGACAATTCTCGATCGCCACAAGGCTTCAATCATTGCCTTGGAAACCCCTGGTGGCGGAACCACCATGCGCATCACGCTTTCCTAGTTATCCACATATTCTGTAACTCTCTAAAAACAAATACAGGCTTTAGCAACATTGAGCCATGACAATTTTCAGAGTAGACAGCGAGCAGGTTCTCGCTGCAAACAGCAACATTCAGGTAACCATCGGCAAACTTCAGAGCGAAGTTGAATCTCTCTATTCCCAACTCCAGAGCCTCGAAGGATCTTGGCAAGGAGCCGCTGCAACAAGTTTTCAAGAACTGGTGAAACGCTGGCGCTTAACCGCCAATACCGTTGAACAGCAGCTCGGTGAAGTGGGTCGCGCGCTAGCACTGGCCGCTCAGCAATACAACGACATCGAGCAGGCCAACCTTCGCCTATTCATCTAGGCAAAGAAAAACGGCGGGCTCTTTCGAGTCCGCCGTTTTTTAGTTCTTGACTTAGAAGTCCATGCCGCCGCCCTGAGGCATAGCAGGTGCTGCAGGCTCAGGCTTGTCGGCAACTACTGCCTCGGTGGTTAGGAACAGACCAGCAATCGAAGCTGCGTTCTGAAGAGCCGAACGAGTCACCTTTACAGGGTCGTTGATTCCGGCCTTCATCATGTCAACGTACTCTCCGGTTGCGGCGTTTAGACCGTGACCTGAAGCTAGATTGGCAACCTTCTCGGCAACAACACCAGGCTCTAGACCTGCGTTGATGGCGATCTGCTTTAGCGGAGCTGCGATGGCAACGCGACCAATGTTCGCACCGGTCGCTTCGTCGCCAACTAGGTTCAGGTTGTCGAATGCAGCCTTGCCAGCCTGTAGAAGTGCTACACCACCGCCGGCAACAATGCCTTCCTCA
>JALQVK010000129.1 GCA_023260375.1 Rhodoluna sp.
GCGTTTCCTTTACTGGCTTCAGGCGCAACTGGTGGCCATAGCCACCGACCTTGCCGAACTTATTGGTGGGGCTGTGGCACTAAACCTGCTTTTTGGTTGGCCATTACTCTTTGGTTGTGTGGCTACCGCAGTCGTTTCCACTGGTCTGCTCTACATTAAGTCGCGAGGTGGAGCAAAAACTTTCGAATACCTAATTTTCGGTCTGATCGTCATGACCAGCTTTGGCTTCATTTCGGCCATTTCATCTTGGACGCCGCACGCCGGACAATTCTTCGCTGGCCTGATTCCAAAACTCACCACCACCGAGTCGGCTCTGATTGCTTTGGGAATTCTTGGCGCGACAATAATGCCTCATGCCGTTTATGTTCACTCGGCCCTAAGTCGCGATCGACTCGGTTCGATTGGCAGCGGTCTCGATAATCCTCGTTTGGTTCGAATCATCAAATGGGACGTCTCCTTAGCGATGTTTATCGCTGGAACTGTGAACATAGCGCTTTTGGTGCTCGGGTCTGTGATTGGAATTACCGACAAAAATAATGACGTCATTTCTAGCGTTTTTGGGGAAATCATGTCTGCTGGCGGAGCAACATTTGCCGTGCTTTTCGCCCTTGCATTGCTCGCCAGTGGTTTGGCATCCACCTCGGTTGGAACCTATGCCGGTGAAGTAATCTTCGACGGCCTATTGGTTAAGCGTTCTATACCTTTGGTGGTTCGCCGCCTGATCACCTTGGTCCCTGCGATGTTTGTGCTTTCGCTGGGCATGGGAGCCACCGACGTACTGGTTCTAAGTCAGGTGTTCCTGAGCTTTGGAATCCCATTTGCACTTTTCCCTTTGATCCGACTCACTTCAGACAAGGCGCTTATGGGCGAAGTTGTAAACACTCGATTCACAACAATTCTCGGCTACGCAGTTGCAGGTGCGCTGACTACCCTAAACCTCTGGATTTTGGTTCAGTTCCTGCTTTAGCGAATGGCGGCGGTTACGCCAGGCACAGGTGCAACCTTAACCCACTGGCCAGATTCTGCTGACTGCTCTACAGCATCACAGACAGCCGCAGCTGAAACAGCATCATTGATATTGGAATTCAGATGCTTGGAGCCCACGAACGACTCCAAGAACTTTCGAGCCTCGATAACTTTAAGGTCATCAAATCCCATGCTGGTTCCAGCGCCTGGCTGAAAGTGGTCAAAATCACCAAACCCTGGACTGGCCATCACTCTGGTGTAACCGACTAAATCACCTTTACGACCAACCGCAATATCGAGTTCATTCAGGCGTTCGAAGTCCCAGTGCAACGAACCTTCCGTCCCGTAGATTTCAAAGTTGTATGAAGCACGTGGACCCACAGAAACTCGAGAAGCCTCTAATGTGCCAACTGCTCCGGCACCCACTGCGTTGTCGGCGAAGCGAACCATCATTCCCGCATAGTCTTCGTTTTCAACATCTCCAAGCTCTCCGCCTTCGATTACGTCGAAGTGGGTTCCTTTACCCATCTGCTGAATTGGGCGTTGCTTGATAACTGTCGAGGTCATTCCGGTTACATCAGAGATTGGACCAACCACGTACTGTACGAGGTCGACTAGGTGACCCATGAGGTCTCCTAGCACGCCAGAGCCGGCGAGCTTGCGGTTGAAACGCCAGGATAACGCTGCGTTTGGTTCTGCCGAGTAGTCGGCGAAGAAGGTCCCGCGGATGTTGGTGATGCGACCGATGCGGCCTTCGGCGATTAGAGCTTTCGCTTTCTCAACTGCAGGAGCATGGCGGTAGTTGAAGCCAATGCTTGAAACCACGCCCGCTTCGGCAGCTGCCGCTTGAACCGAGGCAGTTTCTTCTACCCCGCGGCCTACTGGCTTTTCGATCCAGAATGCCTTGCCCGCCTTGGCAGCGGCGATGCCGATTTCGGCGTGGAGGAAGTTTGGTGCACAAATTGATACGACGTCGACTTCTGGGTGGTTTAGCACTTCGTGGTAGTCAAGAGTCGACTCTTCGAAACCTAGGACGTCCTTGGCATATTCACCGCGACTTGGCTCGGTGTCGGCGGCAATCACTAGACGTGGTTTGATAGCGAGCTCAGGGTAAACCACTGGAATGCTCTGGTAGGCACGAGAATGAACCTTGCCCATCCAGCCAACACTTACCAGCCCAACGCCGATCACTTTTTGTTCAGCCATTTGTTTTTACTCCCAATTCGGAACGTTCCATTTGTATTAACAATAAAACAATACCAAGGGCTATTTGACCTTTGTGGTCGAATTCCTAACTACCAAACCGGGCTCAATGTAAATCTCTTTTCCGCGGAATTTTTGCAAAGCTTCGTGGTCGGTGAGCAACCACACAACCTGCGAAATGATGCTCTCTTTGTCCTGGTCGATTGACGTGAGACTAATTCGCTCCATTGAACTGAAGAATGTGTTGTCGTAGCCAGTAACCGCTACTTTTAGCTGCTTCCTAGCAAGTGCATCCTGAACACCAAAGGCAACGTTGTCGTTGAAGCAAACAATTGCAGTTGGCTTTGACTGAAGTGCTTGGAGCCCGCCGGAGAGGCCAGAGGTTTCATGCTTGGTGGACCCGGTCGAAACTATGTTGACCTTAATGTTGTGTTTCTTTGCTTGATTCACAAATGCAGACTTGCGTTCGTCGGCGACTCGCTCGCCTTCGGGCCCAACATAGACAATGTTTTTATGGCCGAGGGTGATCAAATGGTCCAAGATTTGCCTCATCGCGGTGTCGTCGTTACTTCGAACCGAAACGGCGTTCTTCAAAGCGCCCTTTGAGGAAAGCACTTGAACCACCGGGATTTCCTCTGAAATGTATTTGAAAGGCGTGTGGTCGACCAACCCACCAACCAGAAGTAGGCTGCTCGGCTTTAAATCCAAAAGGTGTTGAATTGGAACCGGATCGATTCGATCTACCCCATCAATATTGAAAACCGAAGAAGTGGCGAAGAAACAGAAAATACCTTTGTCGGCAAAAGCTTGTCGGGCCAAGTCGGCGAATTCGGTAAACAACGGGTTGTGAAAATCAGCGATAACGATGCCGATGAACCCGTTATTTCCAGAACGAAGGGCGCTAGCCCAAGCATTCGGTGTGTAACCAAGTTCTTGGGCAGCCTTGAGCACCAAATCGCGACGTTTTTGACTGACACCTGTATCAGATTTGAACACTTGCGCAACCAAAGACTTTGAGACTCCAGCCTTCGCAGCAACATCATGAATGGTTGGTCGTTTGTTCATGGTTAGCAGATCGGCTCTTTCGAAGGAAGTTTTCCAGCCGTGAAGAAATCGTCGACGACTGTGCTCACACACTGGTTTGAGCGACCGTAGGCGGTGTGACCTTCGCCCTTGAACGTGACCAAGAAGCCCTTATCGAGAACCTCATGCGCTAACCCAACGGACTGCTCGTAAGGTGTGGCAGGGTCGCCGGTAGTTCCAATCACGATGATTGTTGGGGCTCCCTTGGCCGAGTAAGACTCAGGACGCTTCGCCACTGGATAAGGCCAATCGGCGCACAGCAAAGCGCCGTTCTGCCAGTAGCGACCGAGAATCGGGGAAAGTTCGATGATTCTCTGGTTTTGCTTTGCCATGTCTTCTGGTTTGGCAGATGACCTTGAGTCAAGACAGTTGACGGCGACGTTGGCTTCAAAACTATTACTTGAGTAATTGCCACTCTGATCACGGTCGTTATAAAAGTCGGCTAACAACATGAAAGTCGAGCCGTCCTTGTTTTGGAGGGCTTCATTGAAGGCCTGGGTTAGGTAAGGCCAATAGGTGTCCGAGTAAAGTGCCATGATTAGTCCGGTGTTTGCCGAGGCAATAGTTAGTTTGCGTCCGTCCTTGGTGGGGAGCGTCTTCTTTTCCATCTTCTTCAAAAACTGAGAAACCTGTGACTGGGCATTGGCCAGGCTTCCGGTGAACGGGCAACTGGAATCGTTGGCCAGGCAGTCTTTCAGGTAGTTGTGAAGCGCAAGGTCGAAACCCTTTAGCTGATTCAAGCTCTGCTGTGAGTCTGAAACTCTTGGATCGATTGCGCCATCTAGAACAAAGCGGCCAACCTTGTTTGGGAACAAGGTTGCGTAGGTAGAGCCTAAGAAGGTTCCGTAAGAGAAGCCGAGGTAGTTTAGTTTTTCGTCGCCTAGGGCTGCACGAATAACGTCCATGTCTTTGGCTGCACTCACGGTGTCTACGTGGCCCAAGACCGGACCGGTGTTCGCTTTGCAGGCGTTTACAAATTTGGCGAGCTCTACCTTGCTCAGTTCGACGTCTTTAGCCGAACCAGGCTCGGCGCTGTTGGAGTCGTAAAGCAGGTGGTCGGTGTCTTTAGCGTTTAGGCAAGTTACCTTGGAGCTACGACTAACACCGCGAGGGTCGAACGAAACAAGCGTGAAATTATCGCGAAGGGATTGCGTACCGATGCTGTCGTAGTTATTAACCAGAAAGTCCACGCCTGAGCCGCCGGGGCCACCAGGGTTCAAGACGATTGAACCCTGAGCATCATTGGTGAACTTACGGGTAACTGCAATCTTGATTTTTTCGCCGTCTGGTTTGTCCCAATTGAGAGGCACATCAACGGTTCCACACTGGAAAGACTTATTTTCGCAAAGACTCCAGTTGATCTTCTGTGAGTAAACATCGCTCACCGGAATTAGGTTTGCGCAACCCGAGAGACCCAATGCCAAAGCCGCAGTCGCAACCAGTGCTAATAATTTCTTCAAAGTGCGCTCCGCTTCAGTGTGGTGGCTAGGGAATCTAAGACGTACATGTCGCGCACGTTTCGATCAATTCGATCTCGTGCTTTCTCGATTTCGTCGATGATGTGAATTGTGTTCTTTGCAGTGGTTGAAGTTGCCACTTCTCGGATTTGGATCTCAAGGTCTCGGTTCACCAATTCGGCTCCGGTGAAAAGCTGCACGGTTAGCACATCTCGGTAGAGAGCCAAAAGGTCAACCAGAATGCGGTCAATGCCGTCACGCAGACTTCTGGTAGCGCGGCGCTTCTGATTTTCTTCCAAACGCTTGATGTCTGGTCGATAGGTCGGTGGCACGGTATCACTTGGGGTTAGGCCCAGACTGTGTCGCAATTCTTGTAATTCTTCTTCGTCACGTTCTTTGGTGAGATCTAGGGCATCCTTCTTGGCAAGTTCAAGCCACTTGGCAGAGGTTTTTACAGCCTGGGACACGTTGTTGATGCTCATAGCAGCCGAAAGGTATTGATGGCGACGTTTGCGAACCTCAGGGCTGAGAGCAAGGCGCCTAGCCATGCCGATGTGGCTTTGTGCCTCAGCGGCAACAAGAGTTGCCAACTTTGGGTCAACCTGATCGCGCTCGATCAGAAGCATCGCAACATCCTCAACCGATGGAACCTTCAGGTTGACTTTGCGAACGCGTGAACGAATCGTCGGCAACATGTCAACTTCGGAAGGAGCGCACAAAATCCAAATGGTGTTAGCTGGCGGCTCTTCAAGAGCTTTCAACAAAACGTTGGCAGCAACCGGAGCCATACGATCTGCGTCTTCGATGATTAGCACGCGGTACCCACCCATGCTTGAGCCAAATGAAGACTGGTTCACTAGGTCGCGAACCTCGGCAATGGCAATTTGGACCTTTTCGGTTGAGAGCACGTTTATGTCTGGATGTGTGCCTGCTGCCGCAACTACGCAGGAGTGACACTTGCCACAACCTTGCTGCTCGCACTGTAGGGCCGCGGCAAACTTTTGTGCCAAAACGGAACGACCAGAACCTGGAGGGCCGGTAATCAACCAGGAATGAAAGACACCTTGGTCACGGTTCTCCACGGTACGCTTTATCTGCTCAACAGCCTCTGGTTGCCCAGCTAATTCGTACCAAAAATCTTTGCTCATTAGCCCAGTAGTTCGTCTAACTTCTTGGCAATGTGTACAAAAATCTCGGCTGGTGACTCGGTAGCATCAACCACCAAGAAACGACCTGGTTCAGCCTGGGCTAGCTTCAGAAATTCGTCTCGAACTGCCTGAAAAAAGTCGAGCTTTTCTTGCTCTAAACGGTCGGGAGCTTCACCGGTGCTCTTGCGCCGCTCGGCCGCGATAGCTGGATCAAGATCTACCAGGACGGTCAGATCCGGAAGAAGTCCATCAACCGCCCAAAGTGAAATGTTTCGAACTTCGTTTGCCGAAAGTTTGCGACCGGCACCCTGATAGGCAACCGAGGAGTCAAGAAAACGATCGGTGATTACAACTTTCCCTTCGGCTAAAGCCGGGCGAACTTTCGTGGCAACGTGGTGGGCACGGTCGGCGGCATACAAAAGCGCCTCTGCTCGAGGAGCCACATCGCCTTTGCGGTGAAGAAGCAGGTTGCGGATTTCTTGACCTAGTTCGGTTCCGCCAGGTTCGAGAGTGCAGATAACGTCTTTACCTTTGGAGCGCAGATACTCCTCGGCAAGACGAATCTGGGTTGACTTGCCAACCCCGTCGATACCTTCGAAGGAAATGAACACTACTTTTTCTTACCCTTAGCCTTGACTACACGTTTGGTGGTTTTCTTAGCGCCACGACCACTCGCCTTAGCTGGCGCCTGACCTGCCTCTAAACCAAGTTTTTCACGACGAGCCATGAGCAGTTCGAAGGCACGGTCGGCCGACATGTCTTCAAGATTGTCGTCCTTTGGAATTGTTGCGTTCACGAAACCGTCGGAGACATAAGGACCGAACTG
>JALQVK010000133.1 GCA_023260375.1 Rhodoluna sp.
ATCACCATCATTTTGGGTGTGGTTTGGGTCGTAATTATCGTGGCGTTAGGTCTATTCGCTCGATTTGCGGCAACTGCCTAGCAGCCCCAAACAAGATTTCCGGCGGTCTGGTCAACGTACCAGACCGTCTTTTCTTTGCCCAAAATTCGGCCGGCTGGTAGAGACTCAGGTGCGTCACCAAAGACGGTAGACACCGCATCAGCTTTATCGGAACCGGCAACTGTGAACCAGATTTCCTTGGAATTGTTGATTTGCTCGTAGTTGAACGAAAGGCGCAGTGGTGGCGGCTTCGGAGAATCGTGTTCAGCAACCACAGAAGCCTCAGATTCACCGGCAGTTTTACCAGGGAACAAGCTTGCGATATGCCCATCTGGACCCATGCCCATGAGCATCAAATCAAAATTGATAACTTCAGCATCGTAATGTTTCGCAAACTGTGCTGCTGCGTCGTCTAATGAGCGACCTTGATCACTCGAAGGAAACTCATGAATGTTCCCAATCGGAATTTGCAACTCCTTAAGCCAAGCATTTCTAGCCTGATTCGCGTTTCTGTCTGAGCTATCGGATTCGACGAAGCGCTCGTCGCCCCACCAAATGTGCAAACGGCTTAGTTCAAGTGAATTGAATGGAAGATCTCTCGCTGCGGCTAAGGTTGCGATACCTACAGTTCCGCCGGTAATGGCCAAGTCAACGCGAGCTTGTTTTGCGAGCGTGCTCTCCACGAATGTAAAAAGATCAGCTGCTGCCTGAGAAGCGACAGCATTTGCGTCTTTGAAACGATTGACTAGCGGGCGAACCACTTGATGACCTTGCCAAACAGTTCGTCTGGATCCAAGCGACGTAAATCTTCGCTTAGGCAATCGCGGTCACTTCTGCGTGGCAGAGAGATTTCTCGAGTCGGCTGAGTGGGTTGTATTAGCGTAGCGACATCTGGAACACGACGAACTATTTCGATGTTTCCAGATTCGCGAATAAGCTTCACACCCTTGATTCCGTTGACCGAATTACCGCGGGGTTGTCTCGTAAGTGAAACGTCAACCTTCAGTTTCAGGCCGAGCCAGGCTGCGAGAAGATCGGTACTAGGAGAGTCTGGGGCACCAGTTACTTCCACTGCCTTAACTGGGTCGTATGGCGGCTGATCCAGAATTGCTGCTAACTGTGCTCGCCAAAGGGTAAGGCGAGTCCAAGAGAAGTCAGAGTCACCTGGCTGATATCCCTTGGCTAACTGCTTCAAAAATGCGTGTGGATCTTTTTGCTGTGCCGCGTCGGTGATTCGTCGAGTCGCAATTCGTCCAATAGGAGAGCTTGCTAGCTTTTCAGGAGCCTGAGACGGCCACCAGGCCACAACCGGTGCATCCGGTAGCAACAGACCGGTTACTAGCAACTCTGGGTCGCTAGCCGCTTCTCCGTGCGCTTTTAGAACGATTACCTCAGAAGCCCCGGCGTCTCCACCCACTCGGATTTCTGCGTCGAGCTTAGCTTTGCTTTCACCTGACGACTTTGATTCAGCAAGAACGATAATTCGGCAAGGGTGCTCCCTTGACGATTCATTAGCCGACTTCACAGCAGACTCTAGGTCGGCGATATCAGTCTGAATTACGAGTGTCAGAACACGACCAAGTGCAACTGCGCCACCCTGTTCGCGAATTTGAACCAGAGCCTTCGAGACCTTACTGATGGTTGTGTCTTTTAGTTCAACGATCATGGACGACGCCACGCCCTTCCGTCTTGCTCCATCATCTTGTCTGCCGAAGCCGGACCCCAGGTGCCAGGCCGGTACTGCTCAGGTTGACCCTGGTTCTCCCAGAATTCTTCGATAGGGTCAAGGATCTTCCAAGAAAGCTCAACCTCTTCGTGACGAGGAAATAGGGGAGGATCACCCAAAAGAACGTCAAGAATCAAACGCTCGTAGGCTTCGGGACTTGCCTCGGTAAAAGCGTGACCGTAACCAAAGTCCATGGTTACATCGCGAACCTGCATACCAACACCAGGAACCTTGGACCCGAAACGAATCGTGACACCCTCATCCGGCTGAACGCGAATAACTAAAGCGTTTTGACCAAGCTCGGAAGTTTGGTCAGCAGCGAATAGCTGCTGCGGCGCACGTTTGAAGACAACGGCAATCTCAGTCACACGTCGTCCTAGGCGCTTCCCCGCACGCAGGTAGAACGGAACCCCCGCCCAACGACGGGTATTGATGTCCAGACGCATAGCGGCGTATGTCTCGGTAACAGACTTCGGGTTCATGCCTTCTTCGTCAAGGAAGCCGAGAACCTCCTCGCCACCCTGCCATCCTCCGGCGTACTGGCCGCGAGCGGTGTATTTGCCGAGATCCTTTGGTAGACGAACGGCCTGGAGTACCTTTTCCTTCTCATTTCGAAGATCCGCCGCATCGAAAGACACTGGTTCTTCCATTGCGGTAAGTGCTAGAAGTTGAAGTAGGTGGTTCTGAATGACATCTCGAGCAGCACCAATACCGTCGTAGTATCCGGCACGACCACCAACACCGATGTCCTCAGCCATGGTGATCTGGACGTGGTCGATGTAGTTAGCGTTCCAAAGCGGTTCAAACAGTTGGTTTGCAAAGCGGAGCGCCAAGATGTTTTGAACCGTTTCTTTACCGAGATAGTGATCGATTCGGAAGATAGAGTCAGCTGGGAAAACCGCTTCGACAACTTCATTCAGCTCGCGAGCCGACTTTAGGTCGTGACCGAAGGGCTTTTCAATTACCACGCGACGGAATTCGTCGGGTTTAGGGTCGGCCAAACCGCTGCGGCTTAGTTGGCGACAAACCAGTGGAAAGGCTTTGGGAGGAATCGAGAGATAAAAAGCATGATTTCCATTGGTTCCACGCTTGGTGTCTAGTTCTTCGATGGTCTCTTTTAGGCGATCAAAGGCAGCATCGTCGTCGAAATCGCCCTGAACGAACCGAATACCCTCCGACAGTTGCTGCCAAACTTCCTCATTGAAAGGAGTTCGCGCATTTTCGCGAACGGAGTCATGAACCACTTTTGCGAAGTCCTGATTTTCCCACTCGCGACGAGCAAAACCAACCAAAGCAAAACCGGGTGGAAGTAAGCCACGATTTGCTAAGTCATAAACCGCAGGCATGAGTTTTTTGCGAGAAAGGTCTCCGGTGACACCGAAAATTACTAGCGAGCTTGGACCAGCAATGCGATTTAGACGACGATCATCTGGGTCGCGAAGCGGATTATGGCCAGCAGCCAACTTTGCAGGACTCAACAATTACTCCTAAAGGCTCTTCGAAATCAAAGCCAGCCCGGCCTCGACGTCACTGAGAGTGAGGGTTAGAACTGGACGCCCGTGTGAAGCTAGTACTTCGGCATCACCAGCAGCCTGAGAAGCGATAAGTTCACCCAGTGTGAAATCGCGGCCAGGAACCGAAATGTCTTTTGTGGCTCTCGAAACAATTTGGATGTAGAGACCCTGTGCTGGTCCGCCCTTGTGATACTGGCCGGTTGAGTGTAGGAAGCGTGGAGCCCAGCCAAATGTAGTAGGGCGACCAGACTGCTCAGCTATAGCTGATCGAAGATCCGCCGCACTTGGGAAGCCAAC
>JALQVK010000163.1 GCA_023260375.1 Rhodoluna sp.
GCGAAGCACGTTTAGGCCCGCGATCTCACCAGCATCCTTGGTTGCCTGACGCTCGGCGTCGTTGAAGTACGCCGGTACGGTGATTACCGCGTCGGTTACTGGTTCACCCAGGTAGGTTTCGGCGTCGCGCTTGAGCTTTGCCAAGATTCGGGCCGAGATTTCCTGTGGGGTGTACTTCTTGTCGTCTACTGCGAAGGTCCAGTTGGTTCCCATGTGACGCTTCACCGATGCGATGGTGCGGTCTACGTTGGTTACTGCCTGGCGCTTGGCGGTTTCACCGACGAGCACTTCGCCGTCCTTGGTGAATGCAACCACCGACGGGGTGGTGCGGAAGCCTTCTGCGTTAGCGATTACGGTGGGCTCTCCACCTTCCAGCACGCTAACCGCGCTGTTGGTGGTGCCGAGGTCGATACCTACTGCACGTGCCATATTTGTTTCTCCTTGTTTGTTCGCCGTTAGGCGATCTTTTGGTTTAGTCACTCAAAGTTGAGTGGCATTGACTCAAGTTTCGCAAACACCGCTGACATTGTCAAGAGGAGAAACCTGAAAGTTGAGTGTGAATGACTCAACTTTCAATTCGTTATCTAAAAAGACTCAGGGTCTAGAAATTTGTTTATTTTCAGGTCATAGGCTTTACGCATGACCAGCAATGTGATCGCAAAAAACAAGAAGCTCGCAACATTCTCATGGGCGCTATGGGACTGGGCCGAACAGCCTTACCCAACCCTGATGCAAACCTTCATCTTCCCGGTCTACCTGACCGGTGCCGTTGCCTCGGGAATCAAAAACGCCGACCAGCAGCTTGGCTGGGCCACCGCAATCGCAGGTCTCCTACTTGCCCTAATCGCACCAGTGCTCGGGCGACGTTCCGATGAAAATGGTCGCCGCAAATTATGGCTACTAATCAACACCGGCATACTCGTGGTGGTAACCGCCGCCAGCTTCTTCGTTGAACCAAAGCCGGAATACTTCCTCTTTGGCCTCGTGCTTTACGGCATCGGTTCGGTTATCCAGGAATCGGCATTCATCAACTACTACGCCATGCTGAAAGGTGTCACCACCGAAAAGAACATCGGACGCATCTCCGGTTACGCCTGGGGCCTCGGTTATGTCGGCGGAATCATCCTGCTACTAATCTCGCTAATTGGATTCGTGCTACCTGACGGGCACTATTGGTTTGGACTGACCGATGCCAACGCAATCAACATCCGAACCATCTTCCTATTCGCAGCAGTCTGGATTTTGGTCTTCACCATTCCACTGCTGATCTGGGTTCCCGAAATTGCCAAAAAAGCTGGCGCTAGAAAAGAGTCGATCCTCGAATCATATGCCGGGCTTTGGAACCAGCTAAAAACCCTGCGACGCCAAGCTCCAGAAACCTTCAAGTTCCTGATCTCTAGCGCCGTCTACCGCGACGGCCTTGCCGGCGTATTCACCTTCGGCGCCGTGCTCGGAACCCTGTCCTTTGGTTTCAACACTCAGTCGATTATTTTCTACGGAATCGGCGCCAACATCATCGCCGCCATCGGTGCTGCCATCGGCGGTCGTCTCGATGACATCCTCGGCTCGCGCACGGTAATCCTCGGCTCGCTAATTGGCCTCATGGTCAGCGCCAGCTGCGTCTTCTTCTTCCGCGACTACGGCCAGATCACTTACTGGGTATTTGGTCTGTTGCTAACCCTTTTCGTTGGCCCTGCCCAGGCATCGAGCCGCACCTTCGTTGCCCGATTCACTCCGGACGGCCGAGAAGGAGAAGTCTTCGGTCTCTACCAAACCACCGGCCGCGCCATCAGCTTCCTATCTGGCACAATGTGGGCAACCTCCATCGCAATTGCCACCATGGTTCTTGGCGAAGGAAACAACACCATCTACGGCATCTGGGGACTAATGCTCATCCTGATTGCAGGATCAATCCTGCTAGCTCGAGTTCACCCAACACCTGCGGTGCTAGAAAACTAGATTGTTACTTCGCAGTCAGTGAAACGGTCTGCGAATCGGTGCCGTTCAGCTTAAATGTGAAAAGCACCTTGTCGCCGGGAGTAATTGGCTTGCTCAGTTTGCTGATGGTCAAGTGCTTTTTGTTCTCGGATAGCTCCAAGGTTTCGCCCACGTGAATGTCGATACCGTCGGTGACCAGAACTTCCTTGCCATCGATGTTCTTGGTCACGATGGCCTCTGCCCC
>JALQVK010000009.1 GCA_023260375.1 Rhodoluna sp.
CTCAGCTACGTAATACCTTCGTTGAGGCAAAGCGCACCGAAGGTCTTACCGGTGAAAACTTGGTTGAACTTCTAGAAATGCGCCTCGACGCACTTGTCCTTCGTGCCGGCTTCGCCCGCACCATTTCTCAGGCTCGTCAGATGGTTGTTCACCGTCACATCCTGGTCAATGGTCAGCGCGTTGACCGTCCGTCTTTCCGCGTCAAGCCAGGACAGACTATCCATGTTCACGAGAAGAGCGAACGCACCGAGCCTTTCCAGGTCGCTGCAGCCGGCGGACACGTCGACGTTCTTCCTCCAGTGCCTGGTTACCTAGATGTTCAGCTCGACAAGCTTCACGCAACCCTAACTCGCCGCCCAAAGCGTGCTGAAGTTCCGGTTACCTGTGAAGTTCAGCTGGTTGTTGAGTACTACGCAGCTCGCTAGTACTAAAAGTTAGGAACCCGATGAGTGGTGGCGAAATCGCAGCATTGATTGCTGCTGGAGCATTGGCTTTGTTCGTGCTTTTTCTTGCCGTCCCTCTGGTCAAGTTGGGCAAATTGCTTGACGAAACTACGGAAACTGTCAAGGAGATCAACGACAATCTCCCGCCACTACTTTCGGGCCTTAACGAAACCGTCGATCAAACCAACAAGCAGTTGGCGAAAATCGATGCAATCACCGATAGCGTTGCCGATGTGAGCGCCAACATTCAATCGTTGGTGGCCGTATTTGCAACGTCAGTTGGTTCTCCTCTTGTGAAGCTTGCTGGTTATCTAAAGACCTTTAGCTCACTCCTTGGTAAAAAGAAGTAGGTTCTTGAACATGAAAAAACTTTTCTGGCTAGCGGCAGGTGTGACCGTAGGTCTAATTGCGGCTAAGGAAATCGAAAAGAACCCGAAGGCAAAGGCGGCTTATGACGATGCCACTTCGAAGCTTCGCAACCTAGCTCAGGCCTTTATTGAGGGTTACGAGGAAGAAAGTAAGCCTGCAGCCAAGCCAGCTGCAAAGCGCACTTCCGCACCAAAGACCGCTAAGTAAGCCATGAGAACCGCTGAAATTAGGCGGCGTTGGCTCGAGTTCTTCGCGAGCAAACAGCACACCGTTGTTCCTTCCGCTTCGCTTATCAGCGAAGATCCTTCACTTCTTTTCACCGTAGCCGGAATGGTTCCATTCATTCCGTACATGTCTGGTTTGGTTCCCGCTCCGTATCCTCGCGCAACAAGCGTGCAGAAGTGTATTCGAACCCTTGACATTGAAGAGGTTGGAAAAACCACTCGTCACGGTACGTTCTTCCAGATGAATGGAAATTTTTCGTTCGGTGATTACTTCAAGCGTGAGGCAATTGGTTTTGCCTGGGAGTTCCTAACTTCACCGCAATCTCAGGGTGGTCTTGAACTTAACCCAGAATTACTTTGGGTAACCGTTTACAAAGACGACGATGAAGCAATCGAACTTTGGCGCGAAATCGCCGACATTCCAATGGAACGCATTCAACGTCTCGGCATGAAGGACAACTTCTGGTCTACTGGCCAGCCAGGTCCTGCTGGACCTTGTAGCGAAATCTATTACGACCGCGGCCCTGCTTATGGTGTCGAAGGTGGTCCAGAGGCCGATGACAACCGTTACATCGAAATTTGGAACCTCGTGTTCATGCAGTATGAACGCGGCAAGGGTCTTGGTAAAGACGACTTTGAAATTCTTGGTGAACTTCCTAAGAAGAACATTGACACCGGTATGGGTCTCGAGCGCGTCGCATTCCTAATGCAAGGTGTTGAGAACCTATACGAAATCGATGAAGTTCGACCGGTTCTCGATTTGGCGGCCACTCTTTCCGGCAAAATTTATGGTGCTACGGTAGACGACGATGTTCGTCTTCGCGTAGTTGCCGACCACGTTCGTTCGGCATTGATGTTGATCGGCGATGGTGTCACGCCAGGAAACGACGGACGTGGCTATGTGCTTCGTCGTCTGCTTCGTCGCTCGGTTCGCGCCATGCGTTTGATGGGTGTTAGCGAACCAGTTATTGGCAAGCTAATCACGGTCTCTAAAGACGCCATGAAGGACTCCTATCCTGAGCTTGAAACCGACTTCAAGCGCATTCTGACCACGGCTGTAGCCGAAGAGGAAGCTTTCCTACGAACACTTACTAGCGGCTCGCTAGTTCTTGACCAGGCAATTGCCGACGTCAAGGCTGGTAAGGGTACTCAGCTCGGTGGCGAAGCGGCTTTCTTGCTTCACGACACCTACGGTTTCCCAATCGACCTGACCCTAGAAATCGCCGAAGAGGCCGGAGTTTCGGTAGACCGCGACGGATTCACCACTCTAATGACCGAGCAGCGCGATCGTGCCAAAGCCGATGCTCGTGAAAAGAAATTGGGTGGAACTGATCTTTCGGTTTACTCTGCATTCCGAGCACTCGGAACCACCAAGTTCACCGGCTATGACGAGCTTGAATCAGATGCTCAGGTTCTTGGCCTTATCCACGAAGGTACTGCGGTTTCAGAGCTTCAAAGTGGCTCGGTCGGCGAGATCATTCTCGATACCACCAGCCTTTACGCAGAATCCGGCGGCCAAGCGGCAGATGCTGGAATCATCCGAGGCGATGGGTTTGAGCTTGAAGTTCTGGATGTTCAGAAGCCTGTCAAAGGTCTCGTTTCCCACAAGGTTTTGGTCCGTTCCGGTGAAGTCTCACTTAACGCCAAAGCCGTCACTTCCGTAGACGAAGAATGGCGTCTTGGCGCCTGTCAGGCTCACTCCGGCACCCACGTGCTTCACGCGGCATTGCGACAGGTACTAGGTCCATCGGCTTTACAGTCTGGTTCTTACAACAAGCCTGGCTATCTTCGTCTCGACTTCGCTTGGAATCAGGCGCTATCTGCAGAAACCAAGAGTGAGCTTGAAGAAGTTAGCAACCTAGCCATTCGTCGCGATCTTGCTGTCAGCAGCAATCTAATGACTCAGGCTGAGGCAAAGGACTTCGGTGCGGTGGCACTCTTTGGTGAAACTTATGACGAATTGGTTCGCGTCATTCAGATTGGTGGCCCTTGGTCACGTGAACTTTGTGGTGGAACCCACGTAAGTCGTTCAAGCCAAATCGGACTACTTTCCCTTGGTGCCGAAACTTCGGTTGGTTCTGGTTCACGTCGCATCGAAGCCTTTGTCGGTATTGAAGCTTTCCGCGCACTGACTCTCGAGCGGGCACTGGTTGCTCGCTTGACCGATCTAGCTAAAGTTCCTGCTGCAGCTCTTGAAGACAAACTTAACCAGACTTTTGAAGAACTTCGTTCTGTTCAAAAGCGACTAGCTCTAATTGAACAGCAGGCTCTTCAAGGAAGAATTCCGGCTTGGGTTGCCGCCGCCAAGATTATTGGCGGACATAAAGTTGCAGTTGCCGAGTTAGGTGTCCTCGATGGTGTCGATGCACTTCGAACAATCGGTGCAGGGTTACGCGCAGAGCTAGGTTCAGACAGCGTTGCAATCGTTTCTGCAATCGTTTCTGATAAGCCTGCCGTGCTGGTGGCGGTTGGTTCCGAAGCTATTGTCAGTGGAGTCAAGGCCGGTGCACTGGTCAAACTTGCTTCTGGAATCCTTGGCGGTGGCGGTGGCGGTAAAGACGACATGGCGCAGGGTGGTGGCACTGATTCTTCAAAGCTTTCAGTTGCCATCGAGGCAATTGAAAAGGCGCTTTCCTAACATGCGTCTTGGTCGCCGTATTGCTATCGATTACGGTGCCGCCAGAATCGGTGTTGCCGTTTCTTCGGTCGATGCACTCATCAGTTCTCCATTAGACACAGTTGCCGCGGGGGAGTTGGCAGTCATTCAAGTTGCAGAACTACTACTGGAGCAGGCACCAATCGAGGTCTATGTCGGCCTGCCACTGAACCTGCAGGGCGAACACACGAAATCAACTAACGACGCCATCGAATTTGCTTTTTCGTTGCAAAAACTTTTGCAGTGCGAGGTTCGTTTGATCGATGAACGAATGAGCACTAGAGCTGCACAAGGTCAACTTTTTGCGTCG
Organism: Rhodoluna sp.; assembly: GCA_023260375.1. Taxonomy (GTDB): domain Bacteria; phylum Actinomycetota; class Actinomycetes; order Actinomycetales; family Microbacteriaceae; genus Rhodoluna. Next base: position 4,003 of record JALQVK010000009.1, read on the forward strand.
GGGAAAAACTCCAAGGCTTCTCGCAGCCTGATTGATGCGGCTGCTGCTAGCCTGATTTTGGAAGGTGCAATTGCCTTTGAAAAGTCGACCGGTAATCAACCCGGCAAACCGCTTTCGGAGTTTGATGCGTAAAGGTAAATTGATCGCCATTGTTCTGGCTGTCCTCGTCGTAGTCGGTGGTGGTACCGGTTACCTGTTCCGCGGGCAAATCCGAGCTGCATTAGATTCTATTTCCGGCGTTGATTATCAGGGCTCGGGTAATGGAACTGTGAATTTGGTAATTAACCCAGGTGATACCGGTGAACAAGTTGCCAGTAACTTGGTGAAGCTTGGTGTGACCAAGGATTTCTCTTTTACCTATAAGCGAATTATCGCCAGAAACCCAAACTTCGTTCCTGGCACCTTTGCATTGCACAAGCAAATGTCGGCAAATGGGGCACTTGACCTAATTGCCGATCCTGCATCCAAAGTAGTTACGCGAGTGACCATTAAAGAGGGCTGGCGCATTGGCGTTGTTTTGAAACAATTAGCCAAAACATCGGGAATTGCGGTGTCTGATTTCGAGACTGCGGTAAAGGACCCAACTGTTTACGGTCTTCCAGGAAATCTACCCAACATGGACGGTTACTTGTTCCCTGCGACTTATGAGTTAGATCCGGGAATGAAGGCGACCGACATAATTCGCTCCATGGTCAATCGCATGGCCACCGAATTGAAAAGGTTTGGTGTTTCCGACGCCAACCGTCATAAGGTTCTCACGATGGCGTCCATAATTCAGAAAGAAGCGCGCCTGACTCCTGACTTCTACAAGGTTTCTCGGGTTTTCTACAATCGGATCGACCAAGACATGCTTCTGCAGTCAGACGCGACCGTGAGTTACGGCAGTGGTGGAACCACGG
>JALQVK010000011.1 GCA_023260375.1 Rhodoluna sp.
CAAATGTTAGACGGCCAAGATAACTGGGAGCGAGGAGATGGGGCCGTCATTCAAAGTAGAACTTCCTATTCTGACAGATAAGGCCCGTTATATATACCATCCTTTACGAATAATAGCATCTGTATACTAATTTCATCAAGATCAGCACTCCCAGAAAGCAAAGTCTCCATAGCTTGACGCTCGGCAGTTGAAAGTTGTTTTAACTCATTGAGGCGGTCTACAAAAACGCGGTATCCGCTATCGGTTGGTACTCGACCGGCTGAGGTGTGCGGTGCATGGATCAAACCCTCTTCTTCGAGGATTGACATATCGTTACGAATAGTCGCCGAGGAAACTCCAAAACCATGACGCTCTAACAGCGCCTTGGACCCAACCGGCTCGCGGGTGCTGACATAGTCTTGGACGATTGCGCGAAGCACTTCAAAGCTGCGTTCCGAGATCATGACACCTCCAATTAGCACTCGTTACTCCTGAGTGCCAATATTACCTGCGATTTGGCTATAACCCCAGTAGTTTGCGAAGCACGAAATCGGCTAGCAGTCGACCCTGCAAAGTAAGCACGGCTCGGCCTTGCAGCGCATCCTTTCCTTCGATTAATTTCGACGCCACCAGTTCCGAAATCGACTGTGCATGATTCTCGTTTAAACCCTTTACAACCTCCAGTGAAAGACCCTCACGCAGGCGCAATTCGAGCATCGCTCGCTCTTCTTGAATTTCAACGCTCGACAGGATTTCCCCATCAGTGCTAGGAATTTGTAGGTCCGCGAGCATTTTCGCGTAGGTAGTTGGGTGTTTCACATTTGACCAACGACGACCAGCCACATGGCTATGGGCGCCTGGTCCGAATCCCCACCAATCACGACCTTGCCAGTAGGCAATATTGTGCTTTGATGTTGCCGCAGCTCCCCTAGCCCAGTTGCTCAATTCGTACCATTCAAAACCAGCCTTAGCCAGCTCGGAATCGAGCCACTCATATTTGTCGGCTTGCAAATCTTCGTCTGGTTGCGGCTTCTCGCCAGAGGCAATTTGGCGAGCTAATTTGGTAGCCGGTTCAACAATGAGCGCGTAGGCCGAGATGTGATCGGTTTCCATTGCAAGAGCAACGCGAACCGATTCCTGCCACTGTTCCATGGTTTCTCCAGGCGCGCCGTAAATCAGGTCTACCGAAGTCTGAAACCCAAGCCGTTTGGCAATCGCAACATTGGTGGCAACCGCCGCTGGGTTGTGGGTGCGTTCCAGGGTTGCCAATACTTCTGGCACAGCCGATTGCATGCCAAACGAAAGACGATTGAATCCAGCCTCCTTCAAGACCCGAAGGTAAGCCTCGTCGACGGTGTCTGGATTGGCCTCGGTAGTTACCTCAGCCTCTCCTGCAATCCCGAAGTTTTTGCGAAGGAGCTCGAGTGCCTCAGCCAATTCATTTGCGGGAAGTAATGTTGGGGTTCCTCCACCAAAAAATACGGTCTGAAGTTCTCGCTTGCCCTCTGATTGCTTAGCCAGCTCGATCTCCACCTGCAAATTCGCGATGAATGCGGTTTGCGGGTAGCCCTGAAGTTCGGTCGCGGTATAGGTGTTGAAGTCGCAATAGCCACAGCGGACTTTGCAAAACGGCACATGGACGTAACCGTGAAAAGTAGACATTACTTTTTCTTGTCGCCCTTTTTCTCGTCGCCGGTGGAAAGTGCGGCAATGAAGGCTTCCTGAGGAACCTCCACGCGACCAACCATCTTCATGCGCTTCTTTCCCTCTTTTTGCTTTTCGAGGAGCTTGCGCTTACGAGAAATGTCACCGCCATAGCACTTCGCTAGAACGTCTTTACGCATGGCTCGAATCGATTCACGAGCAATGATGCGTGCACCAATGGCGGCCTGAATTGGAACCTCGAACTGCTGGCGCGGAATTAGTTCACGAAGTTTTCCGGTCATCATCACGCCATAGGCATAGGCCTTGTCTTTGTGAACGATTGCGCTGAATGCGTCGACCTGATCACCTTGAAGCAAGATGTCAACCTTGACCAGGTCGCCCTCAGCCAAACCAGCTTCCTCGTAATCGAGCGATGCGTACCCTTGCGTCTTGCTCTTGAGCTGGTCGAAGAAGTCGAAAACGATTTCCGCAAGTGGCAATGTGTAGCGAAGCTGAACACGGTCTTCACCTAGGTACTGCATGTCGATCATGACACCGCGTCGACCCTGGCAAAGTTCCATAATGACGCCAACGTAATCCTTTGGCGCCAAGATAGTTGACCGAACCATTGGCTCAAGAACCTTCTTGACCTTTCCAGTTGGGAACTCCGACGGGTTAGTTACCGTGATTTCCGCGCCCGTGTCCATAGTCACTTCGTAAACCACCGAAGGTGCGGTCGCAATTAGGTCCAGGCCGAATTCGCGCTCAAGACGCTCGGTGACGATTTCAAGGTGCAAAAGACCTAGGAAGCCACAGCGGAAACCAAAACCGAGAGCAACTGAGGTTTCTGGTTCGTAAACCAAAGCAGCATCGGAAAGCTTTAGCTTGTCGAGCGCTTCGCGAAGGTTTGGGTAATCAGAACCATCGATTGGGTAGATACCCGAGAACACCATAGGAAGTGGCTCCGAGTAACCCTTTAGAGCCTCGGTAGCAGGCTTGGCAACTGTAGTTACGGTGTCGCCTACTTTCGACTGACGAACGTCTTTTACACCGGTGATCAGGTAACCTACTTCACCAACTCCAAGACCTTTGGTTGCCTCAGGCTCAGGCGATGAAACTCCGATTTCAAGCGCTTCGTGAACGGCGCGAGTCGACATCATCTGAATTTTCTCGCGAGGAGCAAGGTGTCCATCAATCATTCGAACGTAGGTAACTACACCGCGGTATGAGTCGTAGACCGAGTCGAAAATCATGGCTCGGGCTGGAGCGTTCGGGTCTCCGACCGGGTTTGGAACGGTGCGAACGATCTTGTCGAGAAGTGCATCGACGCCAACGCCGGTCTTACCCGAAACTCGTAGGCAATCTTCAGGGTCGCCACCAATAAGGTTGGCCAGCTCTTCTGCATATTTCTCAGGTTGAGCAGCAGGCAGGTCTATCTTGTTTAGAACCGGAATGATCTGAAGATCGTTTTCCATTGCCAAGTAAAGGTTTGCCAGAGTTTGAGCTTCAATCCCCTGAGCTGCGTCAACCAGTAGAACAGCACCTTCACAGGCGGCTAGCGAACGAGAAACTTCATAAGTGAAGTCAACGTGGCCAGGGGTGTCAATCATGTTAAGCGCGTAAGTCTGACCCTCAAGCTCCCAAGGCATTCGAACGGCCTGGGACTTGATGGTGATACCGCGCTCGCGCTCGATGTCCATACGGTCAAGGTACTGAGCGCGCATCGAACGATCATCGACAACACCGGTTAGCTGAAGCATGCGGTCGGCCAGAGTCGACTTCCCGTGGTCAATGTGAGCGATGATGCAGAAGTTGCGAATGAAATCCGGATTGGTTTTCGCCGGCTCTAGCCTGGTTTTAGCGCGTGGCGACAAAATTTACCTCTTGGGATTGATTCTCGAAGTGTTGCGATGGCAACACTTACATTCTCGCATAAATGGTTGCCCTATTGCCCTAAGCCCTGATAGGCTAGATGTTTGTTACGGGTGAGTGTCTCCATCCGAAGCGAATCCCAAGCAAAACTTTTTTCGAAAGTGAAACATGGCAAACATTAAATCGCAGATCAAGCGCATTGGCACCAACGCCAAGGCAGCAGAGCGTAACAAGGCAGTGAAGAGCGAAGTAAAGACCGCTATCCGCGCCGTTCGCGAAGCAGCAACCGCTGGAGACAAGGCAGCAGCAACCGAAGCTCTTCGTACCGCTGGTAAGAAGATCGACAAGGCTGTTTCTAAGGGTGTTCTACACAAGAACCAGGGTGCAAACCGCAAGTCGGCTATCGCCAAGAAGGTTGCAGCCCTCTAAAGCTAAAAACGTAAAAAATCCCGTCGATGTAAATCGGCGGGATTTTTTTTTATTGAATGACCCGAGGTCTTCCTGCATACCAAGCTGCTACCACTTGAATGATTGTCAAAGCAATGAGCCCAATCACACTGGCTTGCCAATTTCCAGTTGCTTTTGCAACCCAGCCGAACAGAAAGGTGCCGCCGGCTGCCAACAGGTAACCGACACCCTGAGAAACCGAAGAAAGCATGGTGGTCAGTCGTTGATTTCCAGCTCGCGTCGATATCAGGCTCAACGAGAGAGGGAAACTAGAAGCCTGACCGATTCCAATGACGATAACCGCAGGAATCCACAATTTGAGCAACAGCAATGTCAAGCCCGCAATAGTCACCATAGAAATCATCGCGCCGACTGGAGCCAAGCTTTTAAACTTTCCAAAATTCGCCGACAGTAGCATACCCACAGGAACGCCAATGACTGTCATCAGGGAAAGTAGCGCTCCCGCGTCCGCAGGGTTCATTCCTGAGTCAATTGCCAGATTTGGTAGCCAGGCTAGAAGTGCATAAAAACCGAGGGATTGAATACCAAACAGGCCGATTATGGACCATGCGATTGGTGAACGACTAATCAGTTTGAAGTCGTCTGAATGATCTTCAAGTTCGCTGTGTTCCCGTGATTTACTACCGCTCAAAAGAGCGAACGAAAGCAGAAGGGCTAAACAGGCTGGAAGTGCCCAAAGTTCTAAAGCAATTTGCCAACCTAGTGCATCAGCGGTGGGGTAACTTATGGCGGCCGCAAAGCTTGCAGAAGCTGCCAAAATCGTGGTGTAGGCCGCGGTTAGCGGAACTACTTTCTTAGGAAATCTGGCTCGGACAACTGTTGGCAGCAGGACATTTGCAACGGCTATCGAAAGCCCAGCCAAGGTTGTGCCAATCAGGAGCCCGTAAAACCCCAAGTATGGTCTAGCTGCAATGGAAACGACCAATACCGCTAACAGTCCCACCATCGTTTGATTTAGTCCGAGCCTTCTGACTAGAGCCGGAGTGGCGAACGCGCCAGAACCAAAACAAAAAACCGGGGCTGCAGCAAGCAGCGCAGTCTGGGCGTTGTTGAGCATCAACTTGGTTTGAATCAGGTCAAGAATTGGGCCAATTTGAGCTACCGGAGGCCTAAGAATTACCGCAATAACCAAAATGGCAGCGGCAATCCAAACGGATGAAATTTTTCTCAAAGTCTTCCTCGGTTGGCGATTGCCATAATCAACTGTTCAAGACGGTATTCAGGCTGTCGCTCGGCACCCTTTGCGGCGGCGTCTGCGTCCGCGACTAGTTGAAGCACTCTGATCATGCCCTCATCGTCCCAACCGTTGGTCGACTTCCTGATTCGATTGAAAACCCAGTCGGTTACACCCAGAGTGGTGGCGTTGGCTCTTGGATCATTCAAAATAGTTGCCATTCGCTTGACGCTAGAAGCTATTCCACTGATTAGGCGAATTGGGTCGTCACCAGTTTGCAAGGCATGCCTAAGCAGAATAAGAGCCTCTCCCGAGTGTCCTTCGATGGCCTTATCAAAGACGTTGAAAGATGTTGCTTCAATTCGACCACCGAAGTAGCGATCTACCAATTGTTCGTCGATCTGCTCGGCACTGTCAGCTAGCAATTGGTCACATGCAGCGGCCATTTCAGAGATGTCATTGCCAAAGGCATCAACTAGGGCCCTAATCGCCGACTGAGTGTACTTTCTGCCAGCTTCCAGGAAATGAGCTTGGACAAAACCGGGTTTGTCTTTATCGGAGATTTTGGCGCAGGCAATTTCAACAGCACGGTCATTACCTCGAATCGAGTCCAGAAGAGCTTTACCTCGGGTACTGGTACCAGCATGCTGAAAAATTAATGTGGTGTCGACTAAATCATCAATGTCTACAAGTTTGCCGTCTTCGATTAGGGCATCGGTTGCGCGCTCAACCCCGTTGATGATGACCAACTTCGGGTCTGAAAATAGTGACGGGCTAATCATATTGAGTAGGTCGCCAGAGTTGTATTCGCCTGCTTCTACCTCATAAATTTCTAAACCGGCCTGGCTACCTTTTAGCTCGTCGCGAATTCTGCGGATTGCTGAAGATGAGAAATACTCTTCAGAACCAAAGACAAGAATGAGTGGCGAAGCTACTGCCTTTCGCCATTCGATGATTCTTGCTTTACCCACGAAGTACAGCCTACCGAGCGCCTGCGACTGAGGCTTCGATTACGCCATGGTTTACCGATACCGAGACGGCTCCTTGCCGATCGGTGCGGAATACCGGAACATCAATCGAGGACAGAATCTTCAAAAGCTTGGCGGTTGGATGACCGTAGGAATTCCCAACCCCGACCGATATCAAGGCTAGGTCGGGTTCGATTCGCTGATAGAACTCAGCCGATTGGTCTGCCGAACCATGATGAGAAACTTTTACGATTGTTGGTTTCGCCGAGGCTGCTACGGCTACTACTGCCTTCGCTTGGGCTACTTCGTCCATGTCCGCAAGTGTAAAAACAACCATTTCAGAATCTTCGAATCTAATTCCCAGTGAACCCTGGTTCGCCGAATCTGCGGCATCACCGAGTGAACTAAAGACCGACCAATTGAGACCATCCAAATCTCCAGATAAACCGAAACCAGCCTCGACCACCTGCTCAGCAGTTCGTTCCAAGTCTCGCTTCATGAACTGAGCTGCGGGGCGATCATCGGGAAATGGCGAAATAAGTGCCAGCTTGATGGACCTACCTCGTTCGGCTCCGCTCAAACCACCGACATGGTCGAAGTCGAAGTGAGTGAGCACCAGTAAATCGATTTGGTGTATTCCTAAACGATCCAGGCAATGATCGACCAGTTCTGGATCTTTACCCACATCGACCACGGCAAATCGATTATGGCTTCGAATAACGAGCGAGTCCCCTTGCCCAACATCGCAAGCCACCACATCCCAATTCTTGATTGGCCAAGCCAACTTTGGGATGGCAATTCCAACTGAGTTACCTAACCAGAGCAAAACTAGAACTGCGCTGAGCAACAGCGATTTAAACCTGCGTTTCAAGATGGCAATGGACACCGTAATCACAAACAGCGAAATGAGCGTTATTCCAACCAGATTGGTCGGAAGGTCAAGCAGAGACACCGGGCCTTGGGCCAATGAATTTGCAATAAACACGATCCACCTGGCAAGACATGCACCAAGGGTCATAAACAGGTTGCCGAGAATTGGAAACCAAGGCCCGAACGATGCTGCAAGTAAACCCAGCAAGGTAATTGGCGCCACCACTGGCTCGCTCAATAGATTGGCGAGAATCGAATAGGTCGTGAAACCCCCTTGCAGAGTCGCAAGTAGTGGAAGACACCAAAGTTGAGCAGCAAAGGTCGCAGCTAAACCAACCGCGAGTGGCTTTGGTAAGCGCTGTTCCAGCCATCCGGTCAATGCTGGTGTTAGCAACACCAATCCCAGCGTTGCTAGGACCGAAAGCCAGAAACCATAATCGGCAATCAGCCATGGATCACAAACCAGCAGAACGGCAGAACCTAGACCGAGCGCAGCCGGAACCCAAACTCTCCTACCGAACTCAAGCGCCGCCATCACGGCGGTCATCATGAATGCCGCACGCAGTACGGAAGCCTGCGGCCCAACCAAGACTAGGTATCCAGACAATGCTGCGATCGATGCGATGAATCTTGCGTTTCGCCCCAGACGCGGGCGTTTTCCTATAAACCAAAAGGCCGCCAAAACGATTGCACAGTTGGCTCCGGAAACTGCGGTGAGGTGTGTGAGCCCAGTGGCTCTCATATTCACCATGAACGACTTTGAAAGCCTTTGATCCAGACCTATTGCCAACCCTGAAACTAGGTTTGCAGAATCTCCTTTGAAACTCGATGCATAAGCGCGCATTGAATTTATGAAAGCGAGGTTCTCAGAGTGATGAATAGGCCCAATGATTTCTTTTAGCGAAGCCTTAAATGCAAACCGACTAAACCCTTCGATTCGACTCAGTTGAAGCCGGCCAGTCAGGCAGTCGCCAACTTCTAGTTTCGCCAATCTTGTCGAAAGCAGGCCGACCGAACCTTTTGCCAATTCACCATTAGATGTCGAAATCGACCAACGGTTGCCGAGCTGACTGTTGACACAAAATCCAGCGCTAACCGCTTTGAAATCGGCTGCTGCTTGTCTCGTAGTTGTCGGCTGAAAGTAAGCAGACTGCAGAGTTAGCGAGCCAAGATAGAGCGATGAAAAGACAATCAATAGATAGATGATTCGCCGTTTCAAATCGTGACCAATGCCTTGATTCCAGCGAATAACTTGTCACCAATACCACCGACACGTCTGAGGTCATCAACCGCTTTGAACCCACCATTCGCTTCACGCCAGTCAACGATTCGTGCGGATAGCGTAGGTCCGATACCAGGAAGTTTGTCGAAGTCAGCAGCCGTGGCCTTGTTCAGGTGAATGAGCCCATCGTTCAATTGACTTTCGCCAGCTCCGGAAACAATTATTTGCTCTCCGTCGGTAACCGCTCTAGCGAGATTGACACTTTCACGATCTGCTTTGCTTGTAAAACCTCCAGCTAAGGCAATGACTTCGAAAAGGCGCATGCCAATTGAAATCGGATACACACCTGGGCTTTTTACTGCACCCGTGAGATGAACAAATCCGGACTTTACTTCGACAGCAGATTTGGAGCGATGCGAGGGAACTTTTATGGGTTGCGTGGATGTCTGACCAGACACTAAAAGAGCAATGGTAACTACTACGCCTACTGCAATGATTAGCAATTTGCGCCGCGCCGACTTATCGCCGGCTTTTGCCTGCACCAATTGATTTTTTAGCCATTCCACCGCGAAAGACTAAAGCCATCCGATTGCTCGAATGGCTCCAGTTTTGAATCTGTGGATTACTTGGTGGCGATGCTGACCAATTTCGGTTCACGAACAATGATGTTCGCGATTTCCTTGTCGCCGATTGCTCGCTTGATGGCGTCCGAGTTCAAGGCTTTTTCCTTTAGTTCATCAGCTGAAATGTTGGTTGCAACCTCAAACTTGTCGCGAAGCTTGCCATCGACCTGAACGATTGCCACAATCGAGTTCTCAACCAAAAGCGACTCATCCGCTGAAGGTAGGCCTGCCAAAGCAACTCCAGGCTGGTGACCCAAAATCGCCCACATGTCTTCTGCCGTGTAGGGCGCGAAAAGCGATAGACCGACAGCAACCGCTTCAGCTGCCTCGCGAACAGCAGGGTCTGCTCCCCCGGCTTCACCGTCAATCGCCTTTCGTAATGCATTTACAAGTTCCATAATCTTGGCAACACCAACGTTGAACTTGAAGTTCTCGATTAGTGGACCGAAGTCACGAAGGAAGGTGTGGGTTGCCTTGCGAAGTTCCTTGTTGCCGGAAGTGAAATCAACGCCGACAGCGCTGGTAACATCCGATGCGGCTCTCCAGGCGCGCGCCAAGAACTTGGCCGAACCGGATGGAGAAACATCAGCCCAGTCGATGTCATCTTCTGGTGGACCTGCGAATGCCATGGTCAAACGAATGGCGTCTACGCCGTGGTCTTCGAGCTGATCGCTTAGGCGAACTAGGTTTCCGCGAGACTTCGACATCGCCGAACCGTTCATTTGAACCATGCCCTGGTTTAGCAAACGAGTGAATGGCTCGTTGAAGTCGATCATGCCAATGTCGTTTAGAACCTTGGTGAAGAATCGTGCGTAGAGCAGGTGAAGAATCGCGTGAGTTACGCCACCAACATACTGGTCAACCGGAGCCCATTCCTTGGCGGCCTCAATTGGGAACGCTTCGGTTTCGCTCTTTGGTGATAAGTAGCGGAGGAAATACCAAGACGAGTCGACGAAGGTGTCCATGGTGTCCGAGTCACGTTTGGCTGGCTTGCCACAGGTAGGACAAGGTACATTGACCCAGTCTTCGGCAGCACCTAGCGGCGATGAACCCTTTGGCTTTAGGTCTAGACCTTCGGCCGATGGCAGCTCTACTGGAAGTTGATCTGCTGGAACTGGAACTTCACCACAAGAATCACAGTGAATGATCGGAATTGGGGTGCCCCAGTAGCGCTGGCGAGAAATCAGCCAGTCGCGAAGGCGGAAGTTCTTAGCCTTCTTTCCCTTGTCCTGCTCGGCAAGTTTGGCAACGATGGCATCGGCAGCGGCTTCGCGCTCAAGTCCGTTGAATTCCCCTGAGTTGATGCGTGGTCCGTCGCCGTTAGTGTCTTCAGCGTCGGCGACCACTGGTACGACTGGCAGGTTGAACTTTTCGGCAAATTCGCGGTCACGGTCGTCGTGTGCTGGAACCGCCATGATGGCACCGGTTCCGTAGTCCGCAAGTACGTAGTCTGAAGCCCAGATTGGCAACTTTTCGCCGTTCACTGGGTTGATTGCATAACGGCCAGTGAAGACACCGGTCTTTTCGCGATCGGTAGCCAAACGCTCAATGTCGTTCGACTTCTTGGTCTTCTCTAGGTAAGCATCAAACTCACTCTTGATGGCAACGTTTGCATCGGCTACGAGTTCCGAAGCTAGGGCAGAGTCAACCGCGACCACCATGAATGTTGCACCAAACAGGGTGTCTGGCCGAGTGGTGTAAACGGTAATTGGCTCTGAACTTCCTTCGATGTCGAATGAAACCTCGGCACCATAAGAGCGGCCAATCCAGTTGCGCTGCATGTTCAAAACCTTGGACGGCCAGTTGCCTTCCAATGTGTCTAAGTCGTCCAGTAGACGGTCGGCGTAGTCGGTTACCTTGAAGTACCACTGGGTTAGAGCCTTCTTGGTGACCGCCGAGTCACAGCGCTCACAAAGACCCTGAACAACTTGCTCATTGGCAAGAACGGTCTGACAGCTTGGGCACCAGTTCACAGCGCTGTTCTTACGGTAAGCAAGGCCACGCTTGTAGAACTCGAGGAACAACCACTGGTTCCAGCGGTAGTAGATGGGGTCGGAAGTTACCAGTACGCGATCCCAGTCGAATGAACACGCGTAGCGACGCATCGATGAACGCTGCTGAGCGATGTTGTCGTAGGTCCAGCCCTTCGGGTCCAGACCGCGCTTGATGGCAGCGTTTTCAGCTGGCAAACCGAACGAGTCCCAACCGATTGGGTGCATGACGTTGAAGCCCTTTTGAGCCCAGTATCGAGCTACAACATCGCCAAGTGCGTAGGCTTCCGCGTGGCCCATGTGTAGGTCGCCAGAAGGGTAAGGAAACATGTCCAAAACGTACTTCTTCGGGCGGGTGTCTCCCGACTTTCCAGAGTCAAAAGGCTTGAGGTCATCCCAAATCGGCAGCCACTTCTCTTGAATGGCTTGGACGTCGTATTCGTGCTCGTTTGACAACAGATTCACTCACTGGTTTGGGGAAAGGTTTGTTTCCCTCAAGGTTACCAATTACCCCAGCAAGTTGGGGGCTTTAAGTGCCCGAAGCAGTGCTTGAGCTTTCAGTTTTGTTTCTGCAAGTTCAGCGTCTGGATCGCTATCGATGGTGATGCCGCCACCAACCCCTAGAGTGATTCGACCTGAGTCAAATACCAACGACCTAATCACCATTCCAAAATCTGCTGAGCCATTGTCGCCGATGTATCCGGCAATTCCGGAATAGATTCCACGAGGCCCTGCTTCCAATTCACGAATTATCTCAACAGCTCTAATTTTTGGAGCTCCGGTCATCGAACCTCCTGGGAACGCCGCCTCAATTACATCGCCGACCGATTTGTCTTCTGCTACTTTTCCCTGAACGGTACTAACCAGCTGATGCACAGTTGCATAGGTTTCAACGTCAAAGAGTTTTTCAACCGTGACGCTGTCCGCCTCGCACACACGGGACAAGTCGTTCCTCATCAAATCAACAATCATTAGGTTCTCGGCGCGCTCTTTTTGATTGTTAGCAAGCTCGTCGATGATTTCTAGGTCTTCGGTTTCGGTTTCACCACGACGACGAGTGCCCTTGATTGGTTTGGAGGAAACGAGGCCGTCAACGCCTACTTGAATGAACTGCTCTGGCGATGAAGAAACCAAGACAGTCTCGTCGAACTTGAAGTAACCGGCATATGGAGCAGGGCTAATTTCTCGTAAGGCAAGGAAAGTTGCCAGTGGGTCGGCTTCACCTTCGATGGTGAATTCGTTGGTCAGGCAAAGTTGGTAAACATCGCCTTCGGCAATGTGTTCTTGAGCCTTGCGAATCAGCTTCAAATACTCAGCGTCGTTGTGCCTTGGTATCGCCGAGTCAATTTTCGGTTCAGGGATGTTGGCAAGATATTTGAGGCTCTCTCCCCCGATTAGACCAATCCTCAGCAACGCCGCGTCTAACCAACGACGAAACTTTTGAGTGCTGTCGGTTTTAGCAATTAGGTACAGGTGACGATTGTCGTGATCGAACACCATGGCACTTTCGACTCTGAGGAATCGAGGATTTTTTAGCTCAAAATCTAACCATCCCACGATTCCAGGGCGAAATGAAAATGGAAGTTCGACATCGGAATAGCGTTCTAGATTTGCGCTTAATTTGTCGATACTTTCGAAATCGATTTCCGATCCAGTACCGATAACACTGAATCTTCCGCTGGTTGAAAACTCTCGATCGAGCCAAAAAGCTTTCGGAGCATCGCCGTAGAGAGCAATGAAGGCGTTGGTTGGGCTTACCCAACCTTTCAGTGTTTCAATATGTAACTGCATAGCACTTTCCGAAGGCTTCCTATCACTAGATTAGACGGAAAGAACTTTTACGAGAGGAGTCATTGTGAACGAAACAATTTATGTGTTCGACGGTCAAGCACTCCATCTCGTCGAGGCTTATGAACACCCCATCCAGGTTGCTGATTCTTTCTTGGTTAGCGATGGTCGAGTTCGCTCGCTTTACAAACACAAAGTTCGCTTCAATACCTCCGCCCAAAAGCTCACCGATTTGGACCTAGATGTTTTCTGGGACGAAGTAATCAAGCTCATTCCTCGCGAAGGTCAAGTCTTTCCGAGGCTGGAACTTTCCAATGACAACCTGATTCTTAGACTCAGGGAGCCTTCCGAATACAAACCATCGGTCACACTTTGGTCGGCCGACGAGCCAGATGATCGAATCGACCCAACCACCAAGGGCCCTGACCTTGGATATGGTGCAATCTTGCGCCGCAAGGCAAACCTGCACGGAGCCGATGAAGCGATCATTTTGAACGAGGACGGCTACGTAGTAGAAGGTGCGCTATCAAGTCTTCTATGGTGGCGTGACGACGTGCTCTGTGGCCCTGACGAGAACACCAAGTGGCTTCCTAGTGTCACTCGCTCTGATCTTTTCGACATGGCTAGCCAGGCCGGATACTCAACCGCTACCGAGAACGTGCGGCCAGAAGACTTAATCGGTCTGGAGCTTTGGGTGGTCAGTTCATTGACTGGAATTCGCCCGGTGATCGACTGGGTCAACCTTGGCGGGCCGGTTGGGCCGCAGCGTCACCTTGAATCTTTCCAACGTCGACTAAAACTGATGTCATCGGAGCTATAAATGTGCGGAAGATTTGTGGTCGCCAAGACCGTTGGGGAAATTCTCACCATTTTTGAAGCCGACGAAATAGTTGGCGAGGTTCCAGGAATCAGCTACAACGTAGCGCCAACCCAGCCGATTGCGATTGTGGTTGATCGTTCATTCGAAAAGGCTCCAGACGGTTCTCCAATTGGCGAACTTCACCGCGAAATTCACTCGGCTCGCTGGGGTTTGATTCCGCGTTGGGCTAAGGACACCACGGGTGCTCCCCTAATCAATGGGCGGATTGAAAGCATCCTAGAAAAGCCTTCGTTCAAGGACTCGGTGGTTCGTCGTCGTTGCGTGATTCCTGCCAGTGGTTATTACGAGTGGCAAGTGAAGCCAGACGGCACCAAGCAGCCGTTTTACATTCATGCCGGCGACGAAGGCATGTTTGCGCTGGCCGGTCTTTACGAGTGGTGGAAAAACCCTGCCGATGGCCAGTGGTTGCTTTCGGCGACCACACTCACCAAGGACACCGCGCCAGAACTTGCCCACATTCATGACCGAAACCCGGTTTTGCTAACTCCAGACACCTTTGAAGCCTGGATTGACCCTCACATCGAAGGCGATCTTGACCTCTTGAAGGCCGCTGCCGACGGGTCTGATGAGGTTATGCACGAGGTTTTGTTCCAGCCGGTTTCGTCTGAAGTTGGCAAGGTTTCCGTGAATAACGAGAGCCTAATTAAATCTATTTAGGCAACACGCCGTAGCCGATTTGCAATGTCGGAGGTCCTTCATACACTCTTGATATTCGAACAATTGTTCGAATGACTTTGAGGGAGGATTACGCATGATTCGCGTAGATGAGAAAGTTGCCGTTGCGGTCAACGGCACCGGCGAACCAATCGGTTTCAAGTGGCGAAACGCCAACTTTCTGGTAGCAAATAAGCCAATGCGCTGGTTCGCCAGACGCGAGTGGTGGAAGGAAGCCAGCCGCGCCCAGCGAGGCATCGGCACCGACATCATCGAGGTCGAAATGTGGCGCCTACTGGCCAGCGACCTGCACCAGAAGAGCTGCCAGCAGTACGAACTGATTCACACGGTCAACGGCGACGACTGGCGCCTGATCCTGGTCTATCCGTGACCTTTACCCACCTCCACGTAGCTTCGGCCTTTTCGGGTCACTACGGGGTTACCAGGCCCGAACTGCTCGCCGAAGCGGCAGCGGCTAGGGCCGAACGCGCGCTGGCAATAACCGATCGAAACGGGCTTTACGGAAGCATCAAACACATCGGCGCCTGCCTGAAGCTTGGGTTGAACCCGATTGTCGGGGTCAGTTTGAACATCCTGAATAACCAGGACGAACCACTCGCCCGATGCGTGATTCTCGCGCACGGCGGCGATGGCGGAATCGGCTGGTCAGCACTCTGCCGACTCGTCTCCAAAGCGAACACGGTGAAACGCAAAGAAGCCGGTATTCGCTTGGAACACCTTGCGAAATATGTCAACCGCGACGGCCTCACCGTGGCTACCGTGCTACTCGGACCAGACAGTAACTTCGGCCGAGCCGCACTCACCGAAAACCGAACCACTGCAGCCGGAATTCTGATTCAGTGGCTGAAAGCTCTGCCCGGCAAGGGTGCACTCGCGGTCGAAATTGCAACTCACCTAACCGAACCTGGCACCGCTTATTCACTAACCCAAGCCAGACGCATGTTGCAACTAGCCGACAACATTGGCGTTCCAACAATCCTCACCAACGCGGTTCGCTATCTATCTCCAGACGATGCGCTGACCGCAGACGTCCTCGATGCCGCCAGACACCTAGAGCCACTCGGTAGCTTCGAACCCCAACCAAACGCTCAGGGTTGGTTGAAGCCGGCAAACCTAATGCACAAACTTGCCGAAGAAATCACCGAGGATCGAACCCGCGCCAAAAAACTGCTGGACACCACCGAACTGCTCGCCCAAAAGTGTGAACTAAACCCAGAGAGAGACTGCGGCTGGGGAAAGCCGAAAACACCCGAAAAGGCGTTGCTCGGAATCGATGGCAACCCGTTCGAAGTGCTGTGGCAAAAGGCTCACGCCGCAATCGACTGGCGCTACCCGCATGCCAAAGAGAAAAAGTTGCTCGATGTGAAGCATCGGCTCAGCAAAGAACTAATAACCATCAACCAGCTCGGCTTCGCCACCTATTTCCTAACCGTCGCCGATGTTGCTCAAATGATCCGTGACATGCGAATTCGCATTGCCGCTCGAGGCTCTGGAGCCGGTTCACTTACGAACTACCTACTTGGCATTAGCGGTGTCGACCCAATCGAGCACGACCTACTATTCGAACGCTTCCTCTCCACCGAGCGCTCCAGTCTCCCAGACATCGACATCGACGTTGAGTCGGCTAGGCGCCACGACATCTACCGAGCAATCTTCAAACGCTACGGCTCCGAGCGCGTCACCCTGCTGTCCATGCAATCTACCTATCGCGGCCGCGGAGCCATGCGCGATAGCGGGTTAGCGCTCGGTCTCGATGAAGAAGAAATCGACGACATCGCCAAGAACATGTGGAGATTCAGCGCCAGAAAATTCCGAGACGCAGCCGAGAGTAAACCGGAACTTGCCAAACTAAACGCAGCGCTCGAATCCGATCGCAAGATGAACCTACTGGTCGACATCACAGAACGGCTCGACCGTCTACCAAGACACATCTCGATGCACCCATGCGGAGTGATCCTCGGTGATGGCAACCTACTGGATCTCACTCCGGTGGAAACCAGCGGCATGGGTCTACCGATGAGCCAATACGACAAAGACGACATGGACCCAATGGGCATGCTGAAACTCGACGTGCTCGGTGTTCGCATGCAAAGCGCCATGGCTTATGCGGTTCGCGAAATCGAAAAAACCAAAGACATCGTTCTGGAACTCGACGACATCCCGAAGGACGACCCGCAAACCTTCGAACTCATTCGAACCACCAACACCCTCGGCATCTTCCAGATTGAAAGCCCTGGTCAACGAGAGCTAACCGGCAAACACCAACCAACCGAGTTCAACGACCTGACCATCCAAATTTCCCTGTTTAGACCTGGTCCCATGAAGGGCAACATGATTGCGCCCTATTTGGACGGTCGTCATGGTTTCGCCAAGCCCGAATACCTTCACCCAGACCTAAAGCCGATCCTGCAAGAAACCTTCGGAGTGGTCATCTTTCACGAACACGTGCTTCGAATATTCGACAAGATGACCGGTTGCGGGCTTGCCAAAGCCGACGAATTCCGTCGCAGTTTGGAAGACCCTCGGGTAGCTCAAAGCGTTGAACGCTTCTTCAAAACCCAAGCAAACACCAGAGGTTACGGCCGCGACACCATCGAAAAGGTTTGGACCATCCTGGCCAGTTTCTCCAGCTTTGGTTTCTGTAAGGCTCACGGAGCCGCCTTTGCCCTACCCACCTACCAAAGCGCTTGGCTCAAAACCCACTACCCCACCGAATTTTTGGCCGGACTACTCACCCACGACCCAGGCATGTACCCACGTCGTCTACTGGTCGCCGAAGCCAGAAGGCTTGGCGTGAAGTTACTACCGATTGACGTGAATAAGTCTTCCGACGAATTCCTAGTTCAACCGATTCCCGGCACTCACGATTTCGGTGTGCGAATGTCACTCACCGACGTCAAGGGAATCAGCGATAGCGAAGTTCAACGAATCATCGGCGAACAGCCCTACCTCGACATCGCCGATTTCTACCTCAGAGCAAAGCCCAGCCGCCGAACCCTCAGCAATCTCGCCCTCGTTGGAGCCCTCGACGAACTCGCCAAACACTCCGGCCATAACCGCGGCGACATCATGCAGCGAGTCAAGGAACTGAACCTTCTCAAAAACCGAACCAAGGACGACCCTGACCAGTTCGCCTTTGATTTCGACCTAAAGGAACAGCTACCGAGAGGCGAAGATCTCACCAAGGAAGAGAAGCTCCAAGCCGAACTAGACATTCTGAAGATGGATGTGACCGAGCACCAAATCGAACAGTTCCGACCGATGCTAGATGCCATGGGCGTAATCAACTCAAGCGAACTTCTAAGCGTTAGAAACAAGTCAGAGGTTCTAATCGCAGGTGTGCGCGTTGCCACTCAAACTCCCCCGATGCGCTCTGGAAAACGTGTGGTGTTCATCAGCCTGGACGACGGGCATGGAACCGCCGACGCCACATTCTTCGACGAAGCTCAAGCACGCTCCAGTCACATTCTGTTCAACACCCGACTACTGCTAATTGCCGGCAAGACCAGGCGCACGGGAATCAACGGAGTTTCCATAATGGCGGAGAACGCCTGGGACCTTCGAACTCTTTGGAGCGAGTGGTCTAAGCGGCCTGAATTGAGCGCTTAGAAAGACCCATGAAGTAGCCAGCAATCTTCTGATCAACTGGAGCTTCTGGGTTGGTGGCAGCACCGAGCGTGATGAACAACGGGGTGAAGTGTTCCACGGTTGGATGTGCGTATGGCATTCCAGGCGCCTGGGTCTTGTAGTTGATTAGTGAATCAACATCACCCTTTTGCATAGCTTCAAGCGACCATGCATCGAACTCTGCCGACCAAGCCGGAGCGTCGGCATCGATTCGCCAGTCGCGAATGAAAGGCAGACCGTGAGTCATGAAACCAGAACCAATGATGAGAACACCCTGATCGCGAAGTGGCTTCAAACGAGCACCAAGCTCCATCAGCTTGACCGGGTCACTAGTTGGCATCGAGAGCTGAACTACCGGAATGTCGGCATCCGGGTACATAACCTTGAGCGGCACCCAAGCTCCGTGATCCAAACCACGCGTTGCGTGGCGGTGAAGCGGCTCGTTGTCAGGCATCATCGATGCCACAAGGTCTCCAAGCCAAGTTGCGTCCGGGGTTT
The DNA here is from genome assembly GCA_023260375.1 of Rhodoluna sp. Lineage (GTDB taxonomy): Bacteria > Actinomycetota > Actinomycetes > Actinomycetales > Microbacteriaceae > Rhodoluna. The sequence goes on from JALQVK010000011.1 coordinate 18,280, forward strand.
CGTACTTCATGTTGTAGAACTTAGGTGAGAAACCACCGAAGTCGTAAATGAGTGGGGTGTTCGCGGCAGTTGCCGAAATCGAAATCGGTGCCGACTCCCAGTGTGCCGAAACGATGACGATGCCGCGTGGCTTACCCACAGCACCCGACCACTTGGCCAACTGGTTCATCCAAAGCTCATCATCCAATAGCGGCGGAGCTCCGTGCGATAAATAAAGTACTGGTTGCTTCTCAGTCATGACTTAAGTAAAGCACACCTTGACTAGAATTTGGAATCAAATTCCTCAAGGATTGCAAACGTGCCTGAAGCGCCAACACGAGTCGCTCCAGCCTCAACCATATCGATGAGCTGGTCGAGGGTTCTAACCCCGCCAGAAGCCTTCACACCAAGCCCTGGCACGGTCTTAGCCATGAGCGAAACAACGTGAGCATTCGCTCCCCCAGAAGCAAAGCCGGTCGAAGTCTTTACATAACCAGCTCCGGCATCACGCGACAACTCGCAGGCACGAACAATCTGCTCATCGGTCAACTCGGAAGTCTCCAGAATCACCTTCACCAAAGCACCATCAGCAGCCTCAACAACCGCCTTGATGTCGGCAAGCACCAAATCATCACGACCTTCGATAAGGTGACCGATGTGAATAACCATGTCGATCTCGTTAGCGCCCTGCGAAACCGCAAGCGAAGTCTCGAAAGCCTTCACATAAGACTCATTGGTGCCATGCGGGAAACCCACGACGGTAGCCAAGCCAACCGAAGAATCCCCCAGTAATTCTTTAGCCAAGACCATGTCGGACGGACGGAAACAAACAGCTGCCACATTGGCCTCAATAGCGACCGCAACGGCTGCACGAATGTCGTTAGACGAAGCAGCCGGCTTCAAAACGGTGTGGTCAATAAAGCCAGCAATTTGTTCACGAGAGTATCCGCGGTAGGTCATTCTCTCAGTCTAAGTTTGAAACATGAGAATCGCCATGGCATCAGACCACGCTGGTCTTGAACTGAAAAAGACCATCACCAAACTGCTTGAGAGTATGGGCCACGAGGTTACTGACTTCGGCACTCACACCTCCGATGCAGCCGACCTCCCCGACTACGTCTACCCCGCAGCCCTAGCCGTTTCGAATGGCGAGTGTGAACGAGGCATTTTCGTGGATGGCGTTGGTTACGGTTCCGCGATGATCGCCAACAAGGTCAAAGGAATCTTTGCCGCGGTTTGCCAGGACTCATTTTGTGCCGAACTAGCTCGCTCTCACTCCGACACCAACGTACTTTGCATCGGTGGCAAGATCATCGGCGAAGCCATCGCCCTCGAAATCGTCAAGGTTTGGATGACCACCGAGTGGATGGGTCTAACCGAGGAGAAGTACGCACGCCGCGTCAACAAGGTCAAAGAGATCGACGCGAAGCACTGCTGCTAAACAAAAAAGCCACTCCGAAGAGTGGCTTTTTCTAATTTGGTGGACCTGAGGGGATTTGAACCCCTGACCCCCTGCATGCCATGCAGGTGCGCTACCAGCTGCGCCACAGGCCCGGATTGTTGCTAAGCAACTTCTCCACTTTACTACAAAAAGCTAATCGGTGATGTCCAGTTGAATGGTTGGGCAACTGCCGAATAGGCGTTCGTGGGTGTAGTACATGCGCTCTTCTTCATGCATGACGTGTACTGCTAGGTCCCCGAAGTCGAGCATGATCCAGCGACTGGTGGTTTTGCCTTCGCGGCGGCGGGCTTCAACTCCTACCTCCTGAAGCTTGTATTCGATTTCATCGGCGATAGCCGAAACTAGGCGTTCGTTCTTTGCTGAAACCCAAAGGTAAACATCGTTTAGCGGGTTTACCGAAGTAACGTCGATTGCCACTAGCTGTTCACCTTGCTTGTCTGCTGCTGTTTGTGCTGCGAGATTGGTGATTTTGATTGCTTCTGGAGTGGCTGTCATGTTCCTTTTTCGTTTTAGAGTAGCCCGAGCCAGTTGGCAGCCAGGAGGCCGGCACCTAAAGCTACGAGCAAGATTGATGTGGTCGCTAGCAAAACGGTTTGACCTTCGCTACGACGATTACGAATCGGTAGAACAGCAACGCGAGCAGTTGAATTCATTACCGAACCCGACCGAATCGGTGGAATTCCAGCCGTAGTCTCATCGCCCATATCCGCGGTAATCGCATCGTCGTTGGCTTCTTCTGGAGCGATGGTGATGATAGGGATGCTGCCAGTATTGTTCAAAATTGGCATGTCGATTGCGCCAGTCTTAATAACTTCACCGGACTCGGTGATGATGTCCGCGCTCAGAGCGTCTGGAACCTCTTGAACAATGATCGAGTTGGTTTGAGGCTCCTTGAAAAGGCTGGCCGAAAATTCAACTTCCTCCTCATCCAGGTCATCAACCGAGGGTAAAAACTCTGGAAGTGTGGCTTCCGGTCCTTGCGCTACTGGCCGTTCGACAGGTGCCACCGGACTTGGTGGGGAAAAACTTGGAAGCTCAGCAATCGGAGCTGGCGGGGCCTGAGTGATTATCTCGGGTTCAACTACGGGTGCGGCTGGCGAGACGACCGGTTCGTCGTCGGCCATCATGGCGGCCCAAAGCTCGTAGTCTGCGTCGTTCATTAATTGCTTGCCTGATAAAGGTTGTGCTTACCGATATATTGAACCACACCGTCTGGAACCAAATACCAAACCGGGTTTCCTTGCGCTACTCGCGCACGGACATCGGTTGAGGAAATGGCAAGGGCCGGGATTTCCAAAACACTGATTGCACCCTTCGGCGCGTTCGGTAATTCGAGCTTGTGGCCTGGCCTGGTAACTGCAACGAAGTGAGCGAGTGGCCAAACCTCGTCCACATCTTTCCACTCCAGAATCTGCTTGATGGCGTCGGCTCCGGTGATGAAGAAAAGCTCGGCATCCGGGTAGGCGGCACTGATATCGCGAAGAGTATCGACTGTATAGGTTGGTCCGTCACGATCAATGTCCACACGACTTACTGTGAACCTTGGGTTTGAAGCAGTGGCAATCACCGACATTAGGTAGCGGTGCTCCGATGCGGTTACCTTAGTTTTTTGCCAAGGTTCTCCGGTTGGAACAAAAAGGACGCCATCGAGCTTGAAAGCTGAAGCTACCTCACTGGCTGCTACCAAGTGACCGTGGTGAATCGGGTCAAAGGTGCCACCCATCACTCCCAAACGTGTCATGGGTATGCACCGGTCGCCTTATAGCGACTTAGTGGTGACCTTTCGAGTCGTTTGACTTGTGTTCGTGACGGTTAGCTACGTCGCGGTAAGACCAGGTTACGAAGCCTAGAAGCAAGAAAATCGAGATAGCAATAACACCGTAAATAACGGTTGGGAATGGTGCCACAAACTTGGTTGTTGCTTCTGCAAAGTTCTGCATTTCGTCTCCTATTTGAGTTCTACTTCTAGTTTAGGCGCGAACTTGACCGTTACCGCGAATCAACCACTTAGTGCTGGTCAATTCTAGAAGACCCATTGGTCCGCGAGCATGAAGTTTTTGGGTTGAGATGCCCACTTCGGCACCGAAACCGAATTCGCCACCATCGGTGAACCTCGTCGAGGCGTTAACCAAAACAGCAGCCGAGTCGACTTCTGCCAAGAAACGTTCGGCGTTTGCCTCATTTTCAGTAACGATCGACTCGGTGTGGTGTGTCGAATACTTGTTGATGTGGTCAATCGCTTCGTCTAGGTTTTTTACAACCTTTACCGAAAGTTCTTGGGCCAAATATTCGGTTGACCAGTCCTCTTCGGTGGCTGGAATAACCGAAGGTTCGATACTTACAACGGTTTCGTCTCCGTGCAAAATTACCGACTTTTCAGCAAGCTTCTCAAAGATCTTGGGAAGGATACTGGCTGCGATTTTTTCGTGTACAAGCAGGGTCTCGAGCGAGTTGCAGACGCTTACCCGCTGAGTTTTCGAATTGAACACAATGTCAACAGACCAGTCTTCGCGCGCGGTTTCATCGAGGAAGACGTGGGTGACGCCAGCGCCAGTTTCGATAACCGGAACTTTCGATTCATCAATCACAGTCTGAATCAGGTTTGCCGATCCACGAGGAATCAGGACGTCGATTAGTCCGCGGGCGTGCATCATGGCTGTGGCACCTTCGCGACCGAAATCGTCGACTGTTTGAACGGCATTTCGAGGTAAACCAACTGATTCAAGTGCGTCCTGCAAAAGTTTCACTAGAACGCGGTTCGTGTTCTCGGCCGCGGTTCCACCTCGAAGCACGATTGCGTTGCCGGTCTTAATGGCCAAAGCGGTCAGATCCACGGTCACATTCGGACGAGCTTCGTAGATGGCACCGATGACACCGAAAGGAACTCGTACCTCAGAAAGTTTCAGACCGTTTGGCAAGGTGCTGGCACGAACCACTTCCCCAACTGGGTCATGCAGGGTGACAATCTGGGAAATTGCGTTGGCGAGAGAATTAATTCGCTCTTGGTTCAGCATCAGGCGGTCAAGCAGGCCGTCGCCGATCTCTTTGGCAATACCGTTTTCGATATCGACTCGGTTTGCTGCGATGATTTCATCCGCGCGTATTGGAAGCAGATGAGCAATAGCCTTGAGAGCTTCATTCTTCTTCGAGGTCGTGGCGACTCCCATGGCCGTGAATGACTCTTTAGCCAGGCGGATGTTGTCGAGTGCACTCATGACTAAAGCCTAACTTTCCTGCTGTTCAAACCAAGTGCCAACGCGGCCGCCAGCAAGAGCTTCGGCTACCTTGTGGGTGTCGGTTAAAAGCACTGGAATACCGTGACGGTTGGCAAGTTTGGCGGCAGTGACCTTGGTGCGCGCTCCCCCGGTACCAAAACCGGTTGAGGTGTCGCCAATCTCGATGCCTTCGAGATCATCTTCGTAGGTAACCCATTCGATGCGCTGAGCGCCTTCTAGTTTCGGTGGACGGTCGTAAAGCGCATCAATATCGCTGAGCAAAATCAATACGTCGGCATTGAGAAGAATGGCAACTTGTGCGGCTAGGTTGTCGTTGTCGCCAAAACGAATTTCCTGGGTGGCTACGGTGTCGTTTTCGTTCACAATTGGAAGAACGCGAAGTTCCAGTAAGCGCTCCATAGCGCGCTTGGCGTTTTCTTTGGTTTCCTGTTGTTCTAAATCGGCAGCCGTGAACAAGACCTGCCCGGCGACGATTTTCGAATTCTCAAGTTCGTTCTGATAGCGAGCAATTAGTCGGCTCTGACCTACCGAAGCTAATGCCTGGCTGGTTGCTAAGTCCTCTGGTTTTGATTCGAGGTTTAGTAGCGGCATACCGGTCGCGATTGCACCAGAGGACACTAAGACGACTTCTGCACCTTTGGTATGTGCTTGAGCTAATGCCGAAACTAGGGTTTCAAGTTGTCCCGCATTTGCGCCGCTGATTGAGGATGATCCAACTTTGACGACGATTCGCTTTGCAGTTGGAATTTCTCGCGAGTCATTTATTGCCATTACTCATCCCCCGAAATTTCTCGGTCAACACTCCACTTGCCAGCTTTGCGTTCTTTTTCAAATTCGTCACGAAGTGCGGCGCGCTGATCCATCATCTCTTCGTAGTCGGCACGACGTTCCTTAGTCGTGCGGCGCTCGCGCTGATCTATGCGAGCATCGGTTCCGCGAGGTCCAGAAATTAACTCTGCAGCAGCGTTGATTGTTGGCTCCCAGTCGAAGACCACTCCGTTACCAGGGCCGATTACTACGGTGTCTCCACCAATTGCACCGGCTCGGTAAAGCTCGTCTTCAATGCCAAGTTTCGCAAGTCGGTCACCAAGGTAACCTACAGCTTCTTCGTTGCCGAACATCGTCTGGGCAACCCAACGCTCTGGTTTGGCACCGACGATACGGTAAACAATTTCGTCGCCCCACATTTCTTGAGTAACTTCGAATTCCTTTTCACCACTGCGGCGCTTAGCCTGCATTAGTTGAACCTTTTGGCGTGGTGGTGCGCTGGCAGCGATGTCCTTGCGGTGATCTTCAACCAACTTAGCGAGTGCGTAGTTGAGTTCTTTGAGACCTTCACGGCTGACAGCCGAAACTTCGAACACCTGGTAGCCACGAGCTTCAAGATCTGCTTTCACAAACTCAGCCATTTCCTTGGCGTCTGACATGTCGACCTTGTTCAATGCGATGAGTTGCGGACGCTCTACCAGTGGAACCTGACCCTCTGGAACTTCGTATTCGCGAAGCTCGTGCAGAATCTTGTCTAGGTCGGTAATTGGGTCGCGGTCTGACTCCAAGGTGCCACAGTCGAGCACGTGCAGCAACGCAGCACAGCGTTCAACGTGACGCAGGAACTCAAGGCCGAGGCCCTTGCCCTTGCTGGCACCCTCAATTAGACCAGGCACATCGGCGATGGTGTACCGAGTTTCTCCAGCCTGTACCACACCTAGATTTGGGTGCAAGGTGGTAAATGGGTAGTCGGCAATCTTCGGACGAGCAGCGGACATGGCAGCAATCAGGCTCGACTTGCCAGCACTTGGGTATCCGACCAGAGCAACGTCGGCTACGGTCTTTAGCTCAAGGATTACATTTCCAGACCAACCTGGAACCCCGAGAAGTGCAAAGCCAGGAGCCTTGCGCTTGAGGCTTGAGATGGCCGCGTTTCCAAGCCCTCCCTGACCACCTTCGGCAACCAGCAAAGTCATGCCAGCTTCGTCGAGGTCGGCGATTAGCTTGCCCTTGGCGTCCTTGACTACGGTTCCAACAGGAACTGGAAGGACTACATCTTTGCCGTGAGCTCCATTTCGGAAGTCTCCAGCGCCATCGGCGCCATCACCACCCGACTGGTTAGGGCGGAAGTGATATTCAAGCAGAGTGGTTACATCAGGATCGGCGACCAAGCTAATTGAGCCACCATTACCGCCATCGGCGCCGTCTGGACCAGCTAGAGGCTTGAACTTTTCGCGCTTAATGGACACACAACCATCGCCACCGTTCCCAGCGCGCAGGTGAAGGGTCACCTGATCAACGAATTGAATCATTCCCTAAACCTCTCTAAAAAGATAAGAAGGCGAGCCAATTGGCTCGCCTTCCAAAAGTCTTGTCTTTCGACTAAGCCGCAACGATGTTTACGACTCGGCGACCGCCCTTGACACCGAACTCAACGGCACCTGCAGAAAGTGCGAACAGAGTGTCGTCCTTGCCGCGGCCTACGTTTACGCCCGGGTGGAAGTGGGTGCCACGCTGGCGAACGATGATTTCGCCGGCATTGACAGTCTGACCAGCGTAACGCTTGACGCCTAGGCGCTGTGCGTTTGAGTCGCGGCCGTTACGGGTAGAGCTAACACCTTTTTTGGAAGCCATTTTTGCTCAGTCCTTACTTGATCTCGGTGACCTGGACGCGGGTGAGGTCCTGGCGGTGACCCTGACGGGTCTTGTAGCCGGTCTTGTTCTTGTACTTCTGGATGATGATCTTTGGACCACGTAGGTCGCCTAAAACCTTTGCGGAAACCTTTACCTTGGCTA